>WFTU01000305.1 GCA_015485375.1 Paracoccaceae bacterium
CTGACAGTCGGGTTGACTCTGCTACTCGTATCCACCGATACGATCTTTGGCTCGAATATGGCAGATTCCACCTTCGCCGTTGTGCTGATCGTCATCGTTGGCATCGGCACTGCACTGATCTGGCCGCTCTACTGGCTGACCCGCAAAAGCGATTATGAAACAAATCGTTTCGGCCCTCCGCCGTGGGAAACCGGCGCCAGCTGACACATCGGGTATTCCTTGACCAAACGATCCACACAAGGCATCTTCGCGCAATCAACAAGAATTTCAATATGCGAGGGATATTAGGAATTTTATGGACGCCGTAAAAACCTGTTTTAACAAATACGTCACCTTTTCGGGCCGCGCGCAGCGCTCGGAGCTGTGGTGGTTCGTGGTCTTCCTGATTATCGGCAGCGCCGTGACCGGCTGGGTTGACACCGCAATCTTCGGACAGAACGTGATGATGGTTGGCGATATGGGCTTTGCCTATACCACCGGTGTTCTGGGCACGATATTCTCGCTCGCGACGCTACTGCCGTCGATTGCCGTCGATGTCCGCCGCCTGCATGACCTCGACAAATCCGGCTGGTGGCTGCTGATCGGCCTGATCCCGATGATCGGCTGGATCATCCTGATCGTCTGGTTTGCCAGCAAGGGCACCAGCGGCGACAACCGTTTCGGCCCCGATCCGCTGGCATAACCCCAAACCGGAACGGCCCCGCTTCGGGGCCGTTTTTTTCAGTAGCTGTATTCCTGATAAATCCGCTTGATATCGCCGCCCCACTCGCAGCGATACAACCGCTCCAGTTTTTTCGCCGGAGAATATCCGCGCCCGACGACCTCCTCCAGCGCGTTGAGGAAATGGGTCTCGTCCGGGATCAGGCCGCCCACGCCGGGACGCGCCCGTGCTTTCAGGCCTTCGCGCGAAATATCGAGCAGCTCCTTCGCGATATCCAGCACCTCGCGCCCGCGCAGTTTGGCCTGCAAGCCGAACTTCGCCACATCGAACCGCAACTGGTCACGCTCCTCGGCGGTCCAGTCCTTGCAAATATCCCATGCCGCATCGAGGCTCGGCTGGTGATAGGTCAGCCCGACCCAGAAGGCCGGCAGCGCGCAAATCTTGCGCCACGGGCCACCGTCGGCGCCGCGCATTTCCAGATACTGTTTGATCCGCGCCTCGGGGAAAACCGTGGTCAGATGATCGGCCCAGTCGGAGAGCGTCGGTTTCTCGCCCGGCAATGCCGGCAGCTCGCCCTTGAGGAAATCGCGAAACGACATGCCGAGCGCATCGATATATTGCCCGTCGCGATAGACAAAATACATCGGCACATCGAGCACATACTGCACCCATGCCTCGAATCCGAATCCGTCCTCGAACACGAAAGGCAACATGCCGGTGCGGGCGCGGTCCGTGTCCTGCCAGATGCGCGCGCGCCATGACTGGTAGCCGGTCAGCTTGCCCTCGAAAAACGGTGAATTGGCAAACAGTGCCGTGGCAACCGGCTGCAACGCCAGACCGACCCGCAGTTTTTGCGTCATGTCGGCCTCGGACGAAAAGTCGAGGTTCACCTGAATGGTCGTGGTGCGATACATCATCTGCGTGCCGTGGGAGCCGACCTCGCCCATGTATTTCGTCATCAGCTTATAACGCCCCTTGGGCATCTGCGGCATCTGTTCGGCGGTCCATTCCGGCGCCGCGCCCATGCCGAAGAAGCCCGCGCCGATGGTGTCCGCAATATCCTTGACCTCGCGCAGATGCTCGTTGGTCTCGTCACAGGTCTGGTGGATACTGTCGAGCGGCGCGCCGGAGAGTTCCAGCTGCCCGCCCGGTTCCAGCGAGACGTTCGCCCCGTCCTTCTCCAGCCCGATCAGGTTGCCGCCCTCTTTGACCTCGGACCAGCCGTATTTGTCGCGCAGGCCCTCCAGCATCGCCCTGATCGAGCGGTCACCGTCATAGGGCAGCGGCAGCAGGGTGTCCTTGCAATATCCGAATTTCTCGTGTTCGGTGCCGATACGCCACTGCTCTTTCGGCTTGCAGCCGTCGGCCAGATACTCGGCCAGTTGCGCATGGTTTTCGATGGGACCGCCACCGGATTGGGGTATCGACATATGCGGGCACTCCCTGTTGCTGTTCTTTCCGATTTATGCTTGGCAACGACGGGGGCTACAAGGGGAAAATATTATGAACCCCGTTGCCAGATTGTAAAAATCCTCGTCTCGGGGGATTCCATAACCTTGACGATTTTCTCGTAACTCAAACCGGGCAACGCCGAAAACGCGTCGATCAGCTCGTCGGCCCCTTCGGCATAAACCGGTATGACCAGCGATCCGCCACTATGCCAGAGGATCCAGTTGCGATCCCCGATGCTACTCGGCATGGTCGAAAGCTGCAGGCGCAATAGCGATTCCAGATCCGCCTCCCCGCCCCTGTCATCCGGCGCGAAATAGGTGATCTGGCGCTCGCGCACCTCGACAATACCGGGGCCGGAGATTTCGCGCCGCAGCAAGGCCCGCAGATAGGCGATGTAGAGCAATCCGCCGACAACACCGGCAAACACCAGCCCGACAGCGCCGGAAATCCAGCTCGACTGCACATAGGCACGCCACAGGAACCAGATGGCGAAACCGAACAGCACAGCGATCGCCGCCGGCTCGCGCCAGCGTTTCAGGGTTTCAACGGCTTCGGGACGAAAAAGCGGCATGGGGATCCTTCAGAATATCGTAATAGTGTAGTGGCCGATCTGCCCGAAGCCAATGGCCCGATAGGCCCGCGCCGCCGCTTCGCCCGAGGCAAACAGGATCGCGCGTTCCACCCCGTTATTGCGCGCCTCTTCCAGATGCAGCGCCACGGCCAGCCGCGCGTAGCCCCTGTTGCGGAACTCCGGCGGCGTATAGACGCCGCCAACCTGCACCATATCCGGCAATTCGGCATTGAAAGCGGTTTTTGCCACCACCTTGCCCTTGTGGATCAACTGGCGCGTATTGCCGCGTTTGAGAGTGGCGAGAACCTCCTGTTTGACCGCGGCCCGCGCGTCCTCACCTGTCGGCATCAAACCGGTTTCCAGACGATAGTCGTACGTCCACTCCAGCATCCGCGTCATATCCACACCACAGGCCTTGCGCAAAGTCGCGCCGCTGACCACCGGAATGACCAGATCGGCCAGATCGAGCGAAAACAGCGGTTCCTTTTCATCAAACCCCGCTTCGCGGTCCGCCAGCCCCAGCGCCGCGCGCATCTCTGTGATCATGCCGCTTTCGCCAAGAAATCCGGCCACATCCGCCGCACCGAGTTCCGTCTGCATAAAGGCCGCGATATCGGCAATCGCCTCCTCCGCCTGCACCATGACCATGCCCGAGTTGGAGATCGCCCCGACCCCGACGATCTGTCCGCCCTGCTCGCGCAAAAAATAGCGCATGGCATGTTTGTAATCGCTCTGCCCGATGCCATAGTTTTGCAGGTTCGCGCGCATGAACATACAGGTGTCGGCGCGTTTCTTGAGGAAATGCGCCAGACGCAGGCTGTCATCGCGCGTGGCCTCGTGGAGGCGGATTTTCATGTCCAGTCCCCCAACACACTCTGCCACATGGCGATTGCCGCCACCGCCGCCGTGTCGGCGCGCAGGATGCGCGGGCCGAGGGTGACCGAGGTCACCGCCTCCATCCCCCGCAAGCGGTCCATTTCCTCGGGCGCGAATCCACCCTCCGGCCCGATAATGATCGCCCATTTGCCACCCGTCTTGCCCGCCAGCGCCTGCGCGGCCGGCAAGGCCTCGCGGCTTTCGTCACAGAACATCAACTGCCGGTCCGCAGGCCAGTCATCCAGCAGGGCGTCGAATTTCACCGGCTCGGCCACCTCCGGCACAAAGGTGCCGCCGCATTGCTCCGTCGCTTCCAGCGCGTGGGCCTGCAAACGGGGGATATTCACCCGCTCGTTGGTAAAGCGGGTCTGGCAGGGGATTATCC
>WFTU01000306.1 GCA_015485375.1 Paracoccaceae bacterium
ACCCGATCGCCAGCACGGCATTCACCACCATCGATACGAGCGCATAGTTGAACGGTGAACGTGTATCCGCACGGGCAAAAAATACCGGCGACAGCACCTTGGCCAGAACAAAGGACGGCAGGCCGATCCCGTAAACCACCAACGCCGCTGCCGTCGCTGAAGCATCCTGCGCACTAAATGCCCCGCGCTCGAACAGCACCGACACCAGCGGCAGCGGAATAACCACCAGCGCCACCGCCGAGGGAATGGTCAGAAACAGGGTAAACTCCGCCGCACGGTTCAGGCTGTCCCGACTGCCCGCCTCGTCCCCCGCCCGCAAACGCCGCGACAGGTCCGGCAGCAGCACCACCCCGATAGCAATCCCGACCACGCCCAGCGGCAATTGATACAACCGGTCTGCATAATTCAGCCACGCCACCGCCCCGTCGAAATACGAGGCCACCTGCCGCCCGACCAACAGGTTCACCTGTACCACCCCGCCCGCCAGCGCCGCCGGCATGGCTATAATAGCAAGCCGTTTCAGTTCCGGCGTCATATGCGGAATGCCCGGGCGCAACACCATGCCCGCCCGCGCGGCCGCCCACCAGACCAGCATCATCTGAGCAACACCGGCAAAAGGCACACCCCAGACCAGCGCCCGCCCGATATCCGCGCCCATGCTATAGGCCAGATACATCGACCCGATCAGAATGATATTCAGCAACACCGGTGCCGCCGCCGCCGCCGCAAACCGCCCCAGCGAGTTCAGCACCCCGCTCAGCAAAGCCGCCAGCGAGATAAACAGGATATAAGGGAAAGTAATGCG
This sequence comes from Paracoccaceae bacterium, assembly GCA_015485375.1. GTDB lineage: Bacteria > Pseudomonadota > Alphaproteobacteria > Rhodobacterales > Rhodobacteraceae > NORP23. The sequence continues at coordinate 806 of WFTU01000306.1, forward strand.
CGCGAAACCCACGGTCATGTCAAACCGCGCATCCTCGGCAAAGCCGCTGGCCATCAGCATGACCAGAAACGGCATGAATATCTGCGCCACCAGCGTGAAAACGATCAGGATACCGGCAAGGCCCGACATGGCGTCCTCGGCAAACCGCTTCGCGCCGCTGCCATCCTCGACCTTCTTGGCAAACATCGGGATAAACGCCGTATTGAACGCCCCCTCGCCAAAAAATCGCCGGAACATATTGGGCAGGGAAAAGGCGATCAGAAACGCCTCCGCCACCGGACCGGACCCGAGAAACGCGGCAATCATGATGTCACGGACAAACCCCAGAATGCGGCTCATCAGCGTCCAGCCGCCCACGGTCAGGAACCCCGACATCAGGCGGATTTTCCCGCTCACGCGGCCGCCCCCTCGTGCGCCTTCTCGATCGCGTCGCGCAAACGCCGCTCGATGGTTTCCTGCTTGGCCTTGTCATGGATTTTCATGCCGAACAGGTTTTTGACATAGAACGTATCCACCGCCTGCTCGCCATAGGTCGCGATGATGGCCGAGGAAATCGAGACCCCGCAATCGGTCAGCGTGCGCGTCAGGTCGAACAGCAGGCCGGGCCGGTCGCGGGTATCGACCTCGATAATGGTGAAATAGTCCGATCCGGAGTTGTTGAACTCGATCACCGTCGGCACGATAAACTCGCTCTCGCGCTTCTTGATCTTGTCCTTGGACTTCAGCGCATCGCGGGCAATCACCTCGCCCTTCAACGTCCGCTCGATCATCTTGCGCAACCGCGTCAGGCGGGTCTTGTCATAGGGGCGCCCCTCGGCATCCTGAATCCAGAACACCGCCGTCGCCAGCCCGTCGGAACTGGTGTAGGTGCGCGCGTCCACCACATTCGCCCCGACCAGCGCCAAAGCTCCGGCAAAGCGTGCGAAAATCCCCGGATGGTCCGGCATGACGAAACAGGCCCGCGTCGCATCGCGTTCCGGATCGGCCTCGATATCGCTGACCGCCGCATCGGCCTCCACCTTGCGCGCCAGTTCCGCGAACACCTTCTGCGTTTCCGTATCCAGCCCCATCCAGTAGGGGCGATAATGCCGCTCGCATTCCGCCTCGATATCCTCGGGATCCCAGCCCTTGAGCGCCGCCGCCAGCGCCGCCTTGGCCTCCGCCTCGCGTTCCGCGCCGCTTGCGCCCTGATCGCCGGTGCGCAGCAACTCGCGCGTTTGCGCATAAAGATCGCGCAACAGCATGGCTTTCCAGTTGTTCCAGACACCCGGACCGACCCCGCGAATGTCGCAAACCGTCAGCACCGTCAGCAGTTTCAACCGCGTCCGCCGCCCGACAGCCTCGGCAAAATCCTGCACCGTGCGCGGGTCGGACAGGTCGCGCTTCTGCGCCACATCCGACATCAGCAGATGGTTGCGCACCAGCCATTCGACCGTCGCGCTTTCCTCCGCATCCAGCCCCAGCCGCGGCGCAATCACCCGCGCCATTTCCGCCCCGATCACCGAGTGGTCCTGCGGCAGCCCCTTGCCGATGTCGTGCAACAGCAACGCCACATAGATAATCTTCCGGTTCACCCCTTTTTCCAGAATCGAGGAGGCCACCGGCAGGTCCTCTTTCAGCTCCCCCTTCTCGATCTGGAACAGATTGGAAATACACTGGATCGTATGCTCGTCCACCGTATAGCTGTGGTACATATTGAACTGCATCATCGCCACGATGCGTTCAAACTCCGGCATAAACGCCCCCAGCACGCCCAGCTCGTTCATCCGCCGCAACGCCCGCTCGGGGTTGTTGTGCGACAACAGCAAGTCGAGGAAAATCCGGTTCGCCTCGGGATCGTTGCGCATATCGTCATCAATCAGATGCAGATTGCGCGCCACCAGCCGCATGGCATCCGGATGGATCAGCGTTTCGGAGCGCAACCCCTCCTCGAACAGCCGCAAAATATTGAGCGGGTCCTTGATGAATGCCTCCGGATCGGCCACGTCCAGCCGCCCGTGATTTATGACATAGCCTTCAGTCACCTTGTCTTTCCCGAACGGCAAGGCATTCAGGATCGTGCGCCCGAAACCGGGGCGTTTCTTGACGTGACGCGCCTCCAGCGCCGTCAGGAAGATACGGGTCAGGTCGCCGACATTGGTCGCGTGGCGGAAATAATTCTGCATGAAAAACTCGACCGCACGGCGCCCGTCGCTGTCCTCGAAGCCCAACGCCTCGGCCACACCGACCTGCACGTCAAAGGTCAGCTGCTCGGTCGGGCGACCGGCGATCAGGTGCAAATGGCAGCGGGTCGTCCACAGGAAGGCCTCCGCATCCGCGAAAATCTTGTATTCCTCGGCGGTGAATACCCCGTCGTCGATCAGGTCCTCGGGCGAATCCGCATGGTAAAGATACTTCGCGATCCAGAACAGCGTCTGCAAATCGCGCAGGCCGCCCTTGCCCTCCTTGACGTTCGGCTCCACCACATAGCGCGAGCCGCCATGCCGCCGGTGCCGTTCCGCCCGTTCTTCCAGCTTCGCCTCGACAAACTCCGGTCCGGTATTCTTGAAAAGCTCCTTCCACAGGCGCTTGTCCAGATCACCGGCCAGCGACTCCTCGCCCGCCAGAAAGCGGTTCTCCAGCAGCGCTGTACGAATGGTGAAATCCTCGCGCCCCAGCCGGATGCAGTCATCCACCGTGCGCGTGGCATAGCCGACCTTGAGCCGCAAATCCCAGAGGGTATAGAGCACGCTCTCGATCACACTCTCGCCCCAGGCCGTCTGTTTGTAGGGCGTCAGAAACAGCAGATCGACATCGGAAAACGGCGCCATCTCGGCCCGCCCGTAGCCGCCCACCGCCATCACGCAAATGGCTTCGGATGTTGTCGGATTCGGGTTCGGATGCAGCCATTTAATCGCGATTTCAAACGTCGCCTTGACGATCTCGTCGGTCAGATAGGTATAGGCCCGCGTGGCTTTCGGCGCCTCGAAGGGGGCCGACCGGCACGCCTCCGAAATAGTCGCCCGCCCCTTTTCATTTGCCTCCTTCAGAACTTCCACGGCCTTCAGGCGAATGTCGGTCGCATCCTTGGCGGTGAAAATTTCCTCCTCCAGCCGCACACGTAGCACCGCAGGATCCAGAACGTCGAGGGGGGAGCGGATCAGCTCCCCCACCGTGATATTTTCGCTGTCAAACGGCATCTATCAGTATCCGAAAGTCCCGCCAAAACTGCGCGGCGCCGGATCGACAATAACGGCATCGCCCTTGTCCACTTTCAGCACCGCCAGTCCGCGCTCGTTCAACCCGTCGGACGTAAAGCGGAAAATTCCGTTCACCCCGATAAACCCGTTCGGATTGGTGAGTCGCCCGGCCGAGAACGTATCGGTCGTGCCCTCGGCCTGCGCCGTCTTGACCAGCGCCCCGACCGCCGCCACAGCGTCATAGGCAATCGCTGCCAGATTATGCGGCTCGGTCCCGTGACGCGCCAGATAGCGCTGGTCGAACTGCGTGGTCAGCGCCGGATCGGGCACGGCGAACAGGCCGCCCTGCATGCTCGGCTGGGTCAGCAATTCGTTCGAGGTATCCCAGCGCGCCAGCCCCAGAAACTGCGTATTGCGCCGCGTGATCCCCTCGGAACCTAGCGCCGCCGCAATAAACGGCAGGCCGCGCGTCGGCGTATCGGTAAACAGGATGCCCTGCACGCGGTTTCCGGCCATGGTATCGGCAATCACCGGCGCGGCCTCGCTCAGGCCTTCCATGCTCAGCGGATAGGACGCCGCCGCCGAAAGTGTCACGCCGGTCCGGCGCGCGGCATATTCCGCTGCGGCCCGTCCGGCCTCGCCCTCGGCTCCTTCGGGATAGACAACGCCGATGTTGGAAACCCCCATGCCCAGCGAATACCCGAACAGTCGCGTCGCGATATTCTGGAAGTTCACGCCCATGATATAGACGTTGCCACCGGCAACCGCCGCATTGTTGGAAAAACTGAGGACATTGATCCCCCGCGGTGCCGCAACCGCCGCAACCGCATTTGTCGCTCCGCTGAACAGCGGCCCGATGATGATCTGCGCCCCTTCGGCAATCGCCCGTGTCGCCTCGGCACTGGCGCGCGCCGGATCGGCGCCGGTGTTGTAAACCCGCAGGTCAATCGCCACCCCCTGTAAATCGCCCTGCGCCATACGCGCGGCATTCACCAGATTTTCCGCCAACTGGTCATTGAGGGGCTTGCCGGAATCATAGGGCACCATAAGCGCCACAACGACCGGCTTCGTCGGATCGACGCGCGCGCTGGTGTTGCCGGTGACCGGCACATCACAAGCCGACAGGGCCAATGCCAGCGTGCCGAGCAAAAACGGCGCAACCAAACGGGAGAGTTTCAAACGGATTTTAAGCATAATTCCTCGCAAAATCAGGTAGGTCTAGATAGACTCAAGTTGCGCCACAGGTTAAGCGCTGGATAGACACAAGTAAACGGCGGCTTTGGGGAAAGGAACGGATAACATGTCACAACTTGCCCCCGCACTGGGACCGGGCCTGTATCTCGTCGCCACGCCCATAGGCACCGCCAGCGACATCACCCTGCGCGCCCTCGACATTCTGGCCAAGGCCGACGTGCTTGCCGCCGAGGACACGCGCAACACCCGCAAGCTGCTGGAAATCCACGGTATCAAACTGGACGGTCGCCCCTTCATCCCCTATCACGACCACAACGGCGCAGCGCAGCGGCCGCGCCTGCTGAGCGCGATCCATGAGGGCAAATCGGTGGCTTTCGTCTCGGACGCCGGCACGCCGCTGATCGCCGACCCCGGTTATCAACTCGCTGCCGCCGTGATCGAGGAGGGCCTGCCCGTCACCTCCGCCCCCGGCGCCTCGGCCCTGCTCGCCGCCCTCGCCGTCGCGGGCTTGCCGACCGACCGCTTCATGTTCGCCGGTTTCCCGCCGGTCAAACAGGTGGCCAAACGCAAGTTCCTGTCCGAATTCGCCGCCGTGCCGTCAACGCTGGTTTTCTATGAATCCCCGCGCCGCCTCGCCGACTGCCTCGCCGCCATGGCCGACATCTACGGCGGGGACCGCCGCGCCGCCGTCTGCCGCGAACTCACCAAGAAATTCGAGGAGGTGAAGCGCGGCACCTTGTCCGAACTCGCCACCCACTACGCCGAGACCGGCGCGCCAAAAGGCGAGGTGGTGATTGTCGTCGGCCCGCCCCTGAAACACGCCGCCAGCGCCACGGACGTGGACACCGCCTTGCGCGACGCCCTGCAAACCCTCTCGGTCAAAGACGCCGCCAAGCAGGTGGCCGAGGCACTGGACCTGCCGCGCAAGCAGCTTTACGCCCGCGCGCTGGAACTGACGCGCGAATGAGCGGATACCACACCGGCCTCGCCGCCGAGGACATCGCCGCGCGGCTCTATGAATCGCAACAGGGCAAGGTTCTGGAACGCCGCTGGAAACGCCGCGAAGGCGAAATCGACCTGATCGTCTCCCTCGGTGGACGGGTGGTGTTCGTCGAGGTCAAGGCCCGCAAAACCCTCGACGCCGCCGCGCTGTCGCTGTCGCCGCGCCAGACCGGGCGCATGTTCAACGTGGCCGCGCGATATCTGGCCGAAAGCGGCCTTGGCCTTAATACCGAAACCCGTTTCGACATGGTGCTGGTGGATCGCAACGGCGCGGCGGAAATACTGGAAAATGCCCTGATGCAGGGCGGCTAGGGTTGCAATTGCCGCCAGCCCGCGCCAAGTCTTGCAGCAACGAAAGGAACACCCATGCCCCTCAAAGTCGCCATCCAGATGGACCCGATCGACAACATCGACATCGCCGGAGATTCCAGCTTCCGCATTGCCGAGGAAGCACAGGCGCGCGGGCACGAACTGTTCTACTACACCCCCGACAAACTCGCCTATCAGGAAGGCCGCGTCACCGCGCGCGGTTGGCCCCTGACCGTGCGGCGCGAGGTCGGCAACCATTTCACGCTGGGCGAAGAACAGGAAATCAATCTGGCCGACTGGGATGTCGTCTGGCTGCGGCAGGATCCGCCGTTCGACATGGGGTATATCACCACCACCCATATCCTCGACATGATCCACCCCGACACGCTGGTAGTCAACGATCCGTTCTGGGTGCGAAAC
>WFTU01000307.1 GCA_015485375.1 Paracoccaceae bacterium
CCCCTTATGTTGATCTATAAAATATTCCGCGCGGACGAATGGGCCGCGCTCGAGCGCGACGGGGAGACCCTCGGGGCGCCGGTCGATCTCGCCGACGGTTTCGTGCATTTTCCCACCGCCGGACAGGCGGCGGAGACGGCGGCGAAGCATTTTGCGGGCGCGGAGGATCTGGTGCTGCTGGCGCTGGAGGCGGATACGCTGGGCGAGGCGCTGAGGTGGGAGGTCTCGCGCGGGGGGGCCTTGTTCCCGCATCTTTACCGGGTGCTGCGGATCGGGGATATTCTCTGGTCGAAACCGCTGCCGCTCGTCGGGGGCGCGCATGTGTTTCCCGAAGGGATGGAGTAGGCGCGATGCTGCAAGCCCTCGGCCTGAAACTGGCGCATATGTTCGAGCCCGAGGCGGCGCACCGGCTGGCGATCAAAGCGCTGAAGGCGGGGCTGACGCCGAAACCGGGGGTGGTGACCTCGGCGCGGCTGAAAACCACCGTGGCGGGGCTGGAATTGCCCAATCCGGTCGGGCTGGCGGCGGGTTTTGACAAGAACGCCGAGGCGATTGCGCCGCTGTTGCAATCGGGTTTCGGCTTTATCGAGGTTGGCGCGGCCACCCCGCGCCCGCAGCCCGGAAACCCGAAGCCGCGGCTGTTCCGCCTGCCCGACGATCAGGCCGCCATCAACCGTTTCGGGTTCAATAATGAAGGGATGCGGGTGATTGCCGAGCGGCTTGCGGTGCGGCCGGCAGAGGGGATCGTGGGCATCAACCTCGGGGCCAACAAGGACAGCAAAGACCGCGCGGTGGACTATGCGCGGGTGCTGGAAAAGACGGGGAATTTCGTGGATTTCGCGACGGTGAATGTTTCCTCGCCCAACACGGAAAAACTGCGGGATTTGCAGGGCAAGGCGGCGCTGGCGGGGTTGCTGGCCGGTGTGTTGCAGGCGCGCGAGGGGCTGGAGACGCGGCCCGCCGTGTTCCTGAAAATCGCGCCGGATCTGGAGCCGCAGGACATCGAGGATATTGCCGCCGTGGCGCTGGAAAGCGGTATCGACGGGATTATCGCCACCAACACCACGCTGGCGCGCGAGGGCTTGCACGGGCCGTTCCGGCACGAGGCGGGCGGGCTATCTGGTCAGCCGTTGTTCGATAAATCGACACGGGTGCTGGCGCGGCTGTCCAAGCTGCTCGACGGGCGGCTGCCGCTGATCGGGGTGGGCGGGGTCGGCTCGGCCGAACAGGCCTATGCCAAGATTTGCGCGGGGGCCTCGGCGGTGCAGCTTTATACGGCGCTGGTGTATGGTGGCATCGGGCTGGCGGCGGAGATCGCGCGCGGGCTGGACGAGTTGCTGGCCCGCGACGGGTTTGACAATGTGGCCGAGGCGGTCGGCACCAAACGGGAGGAATGGTTATGAGCAAGGTAACAATCTGGCACAACCCGCGCTGCTCGAAATCGCGCGCGACGCTGGCGATTTTGCACGAGGCGGGGGTGGATGCGGAGATCATCGCCTATAAGGAAACGCCGCCAAGCGAGGCGGATATTCGCGCGGCGCTGGAGTTGCTGGGGATGACGGCGGGCGATCTGGTTCGCAAGGGCGAGGCGGAATACAAGGAGCTGGGCCTGAAGGATGCCGACGAGGATACATTGATCCGGGCGATGGCGGAGCATCCGGGGCTGATCGAGCGGCCCGTTGTGTTTGCCAACGGCAAGGCGCGGATCGGGCGGCCGCCGGAAGCGGTGAAGGAAATCCTGTAGCGTTTTTTTGGCGGTTTGAAACTACTAAACCGGTTTAGTGGATTTGAAGGCTGCTGTAGGAAAGCGCCTTAACCAGATTAAATCCAAGCATTTTTTGAAATCGTTAACCGGTGCGCGTTCCGCCGGTTAACCGGTTGTTTACCCGTCCGCCATGCGCTCCAGCGCCGGATAGTAGCGCCAGAGCGTCAGCGCCCGCACAACGTCGAAGAACAGCATCGCCGCCCAGAGGCCGTGGTTCCCCCAGAGCGGCACCATGATCCACAGCGCCAGCCCGTAAAGCACCGTTGATTGCAGCATGGCCATGCGCATGTCGCGGGTGCGGGTGGCGCCGATGAAAATCCCGTCGAGCATCCAGCAGGCCAGCCCGACCAGCGGCAGCGCAGCCATCCACGGCAGGTAGGCGAGCGCCTGTTCCTGCACCTCGACCGAGGTGGTCATGATACGGATGATCATCGGGCCGAAGCCCCAGAATACCACCGTCAGCCCCACGGCCATGACCCCGCCCCAGAGCGACGAAAGCCACGCCGCACGGCGCAGTTGCGCGCGGTTCTTCGCGCCCAGCGCCTGCCCCACCAGCGTCTCGGCGGCAAAGGCGAAGCCGTCAAGGGCAAAGGCGGTGATCGACAGGAACTGCACGAGGATCTGGTTGCCCGCCAGCGTCACGTCGCCCAGCGCCGCGCCGATGAACAGGAAGGACAGGAAGCTCGCCTGCAACAGCATGGAGCGCAGCATGATGTCGCCGTTGACGATGGCCATGCGTTTGATTTTTCCGATGTGGAAAATCCGTGGCCAGTCGCGCCACTGGTTGCCGGTGAAAGCCGCGCGGCAGAGCCAGAGGCCGAGGATCACGCCGCTCCATTCGGCGATCAATGTGGCGGTTGCGACGCCCTCGATCCCCATGTCGAGGCCGAGCACGAACCAGATGTCGAGCGCCACGTTCAGACCGTTCATCCAGAGCTGCAGGATCAGGATGGAACGGGTGCGCTCCATCGCCACCAGCCAGCCGGTGATGGCATAGGCCGAGATCGCGGCGGGCGCGCCCCAGATGCGGATGTTCATGTAGTCGCGCGCAAGGCTTTCGACCTCGGGCGTGGCGGGGGCGAGCTTGAAGGCGCCCCAGAACAGCGGCAGTTGCAGCACGATGAACACCAGTCCGGCGAGGGTGCCGATCATCAAGCCGCGTGTCAGCAGGGCGCCGGTCTCGGCCACGTCCCCTGCCCCGCGCGCCTGCGCCACGAGGCCCGAGGTTCCCATGCGCAGGAAGCCGAAAATCCAGTAGATGGCCGACAGGATGATTGCGCCGACGCCGACCGCGCCGATGGGGGCAGCCGCGCCCATCTGGCCGATCACGCCGGTAGCCACCGCCCCCAGAATTGGATAGGTGGCGTTGGAAATCACGATCGGGATCGCGACGTTGAGGACGCGCCGGTGGGTGATCGACTTGGGCATCAGTAGCGGGCGGGCATCAGGAAATGGCCGGTGGCCTGCGCGAACATGCGGGTTTTATTGTCCTGCCATGCCTCCACATGCACCGAGGCATAG
>WFTU01000308.1 GCA_015485375.1 Paracoccaceae bacterium
CCCTGTGATCCGCGCGATCCTGTCCGGTGACGAGGAAGGCTTCTGGCGGGCCGAGGCCGAGGCGCGCCGCATGGCCAATGTGCCACCTTACGGGCGGATGGCGGGGATTATCGTCTCGGGCCCCGAGGAGGCGATGGTGTTCGATCTGGCCCGTTATCTGGCGCGCAACGCGGGGGCGCTGACGGCCATCGGCGCGCATGTCTTCGGCCCCGCGCCCGCGCCGGTGGCAAGGATACGCGGGCGTTATCGGGTGCGCTTGCTGGTGAAGGCGGACAAGGGCGCGGCCCTGCAAGGGGCGCTGCGGGCATGGCTGGGACCGGTAAAACCGCCGCGCAATGTGCGGGTGACGGTGGATGTGGACCCGCAGAGTTTTTATTGAGGGGGAATTTATTTCCCCACTGTGTCGCGCGCGTCCTAGCCATCGGGCGGGGCAGGGGCTAAAAGCCTTGGAAAATATTGCGAGAGTGACATGACACATTCCACCATCAGGCCGCAGCCCGGCATTCTGGATATCTCCCCCTATGTGGCGGGGGAGAGTTCGGTGGAGGGCAGTGCGCGCAACCGGATTATCAAGCTGAGCTCGAACGAGAACCCTTACGGGCCGTCGCCGAAAGCGGTGGTGGCGTTCAGGGCGGCGGGGGAGGCTTTGGCGAGCTATCCCGATTCCGGCCACGGGGCCTTGCGCGCGGCAATCGGGCAGGTGCATGGCGTTGATCCGGCGCGGGTGATTTGCGGCGCGGGCTCGGACGAGATCATTGCGTTTTTGTGTCAGGTCTATGCCGGTGTCGGGGACGAGGTGCTGTATACGGAGCACGGGTTCTCGATGTATCGCATTTCCGCCTTGGCGGCGGGGGCGGTGCCGGTGGTGGCGCCCGAGGTGGAGCGGACCACGGATGTGGATGCGCTGCTGGCGGCCTGCACGGATAAAACGCGGCTGGTGTTTATTGCCAATCCGAACAACCCGACGGGGACGATGATTTCCGGCGAGGAGGTCGCGCGGCTGGCCGAGGGCTTGCCGGAGCAGGCCTTGCTGGTGCTGGACGGGGCCTATGCGGAGTTTGTCGAGGACGAGGCCTTCGATGCGGGGCTGGCGCTGGTCGAAAGCCGCGACAACGTGGTGATGACGCGGACGTTTTCAAAGATTTACGGGCTGGGCGGATTGCGTGTCGGCTGGGGCTACGGGCCGGAGCATGTGATTGATGCGCTCAACCGGGTGCGCGGGCCGTTCAATGTCTCGGCGGCCGGTCTGGCGGCGGCGGAGGCGGCTGTGCTGGATGTGGAGTATACCGCGAAATGCAAGGCGCTGAACACGCAGTGGCGTGTGTGGCTGGAGGAGAAGCTGCGCGATATGGGGCTGGCGGTGGACGAGAGCTTCGGCAATTTTGTGCTGGCGCGGTTTGCCTCGGCAGAACAGGCGCTTATGGTGGACGATGTGCTGCGTTCGCGCGGGTTGATCGTGCGGCAGGTGGCCGGTTACGGTTTCCCCGAGGGGCTGCGGATCACGGTGGGTGACGAAATCGGCTGCCGGCAGGTGGTGCAGGGGATACGGGATGCTTTGGAAGGCGGGGACGCATGAGCGAACAGTTTGAACATGTGGCGCTGATCGGGCTGGGGCTGATTGCCTCGTCGATTTCGCACGCGATGCGACGCGCGGGCATGACCGCGCGGATCACCGGCACGGCGCGTTCCGCCACCACGCGGGGCAAGGCGCGCAAGCTGGGGATTTGCGATCAGGTGTTCGATACGGCGGCCGATGCGGTGCGCGGGGCCGATCTGGTTATTCTGGCGGTGCCGGTGGGCGCGATGGAGGCGGTGGCAAAGGAAATCGCGCCGGTTCTGGAGCAGGGCGCGGTTGTGACCGACGTTGGCTCGGTGAAACGGGCGGTGATCTCGGCTGTGAAACCCAACCTTCCCGAACATGTTCACTTCATTCCGGGGCATCCGCTTGCAGGAACCGAACAATCGGGGCCGGAGGCGGGGTTTGCCAGCCTGTATGACAATCGCTGGTGTATCCTGACGCCGGATGCGGAGACCGATCCGCAGGCGCTGTCGAAGCTGACGGCTTTCTGGCAGGCGCTGGGCGCGAATGTCGATACGATGGATGCGGATCACCATGATCTGGTGCTGGCGGTGACAAGCCACGCGCCGCATCTGATTGCCTATACGATGGTCGGTGTGGCCGATGATCTGGGGCGGGTGACCGAGAGCGAGGTTGTGAATTACTCGGCCGCCGGTTTTCGGGATTTTACGCGGATTGCGGCCTCGGACCCGACCATGTGGCGCGATGTGTTTCTGAACAACAAGGAAGCGACGCTGGAAATTCTCGGGCGCTTTACCGAGGAACTGTTTGCCTTGCAACGGGCAATCCGGACCGGTGACGGGGAGCATCTGCACGACTATTTCACCCGCACGCGGGCCATCCGGCGCGGGATTATCGAGGCGGGGCAGGATACGGATGCGCCGAACTTCGGGCGCGACGAGGAGGACGAGGGATGATTGCCGGACGCACGGGGCTGTGGATTTTGCTGGTGGCGGCTTTGGCCGGCTGCGGGCGGGCCAACAGCACGCGCGGGGCGGCACGCCAGCATGCGCCCGATCTGGCAGGGATGGAGCAGCTTTGCGGCAATCCCTCGCTGCAAGGGGTGAAACTGCCGCGCATCACCGAGAGCAATCCGCAATGCGGCATCCGCAATCCGGTGCAGGTGTTTTATGTCTCGGGTGTCGAGATGAATCCGGCGCCGGTGCTGAACTGCGATGCGGCCAATGCCTTGGCGACATGGGTGGACGGGGCGGCGATACCGGAGGTCTCGGCCATCGGCGAGCGGCTGACGCGGCTGCGGGTCGGGTCGGATTACGTTTGCCGGACGCGCAATTCGGTGCCGGGGGCGAAACTGTCGGAACATGCGACGGGGAATGCCATTGATATTACCGCATTTACGCTGGCGAGCGGCGAGGTTTATACCATTCTTGAAGGCTGGTCCTCGCGGGCGTTCGGGGCGGTGATGCGGCGGATTTACAAGAAGGCTTGCGGGACGTTCGGGACGACTCTGGGGCCGGATGCGGATGCGGCGCATCAGGACAATCTGCATTTCGATGTGGCGTCCTATCGCGGCGGGGCTTACTGCCGCTAGCGGTGTTGATGATCACGTCACCTTCACGAATGTGTTACCGAAACGGGGTCTGAGAAGGCTGTCGGAGGGAGCCTCTGGCGGGGCCGCTGCTCGCGCCGGCGCACGGGCAGATCACGAATTTACACGTTGTTTTCGCGGGTTATTCCGATTTTTCGCCATTTGCATATAGTGATGGCGAGTGCGATTTCGCGCGAAAGGTCCGGCGGCCCGCAGAGGGGCGCGGGCTCAACCGTAAACCGATTTTTCGTTGCGTTTTGAATGCAATGGTAGTGATGTAGGGGGGAGCGGATCAATCGGAGATGGTCGAAAAATCGTATTTAACGCGTAAAGGAGAGAACATGGGCATGCGTATCGGAGGGATTTTGGCCGGATTGCTGGGGTGGATGGCGCTGAGCGTTTCCGCCCAGGCACAGGAGGTCTGGATTACGCCCGACCTGCCGTATTTCGAATTCGAGGTCGGAGAGGAATTCTATCTGATCGAGCGGGATCAGGATAACGAGGCCCGCATTCCCGACGCTTTTGCCAAAACCTCGCGGCCCTGCCCGCCGTTCTGTATCCAGCCTGCGGTTGTGGCCGAGGGCGTGGAGAGTGTCGCGGAAATCGAGCTGATGGACTTCATCCTCGATTATGTCGAGACGAGCGAAGGCTTTCTGATCGATGCGCGTCTGCCGAGTTTCTACCAGACCGGCACGATCCCCGGTGCGATCAATATGCCGTTCAATATGTTCATCCCCTCGGGCGACAATCCGTTCCTTGACCAGCTGCTGGCGCTGCTGGGCGGGAAGTTGCAGACCTCGGGTGACTGGGACTTCACCGATGCCAAGAACCTGCTGTTGTTCAGCAACGGACCGTGGAGCGGACAGGCGCCGATGGCGATTCACAATCTGCTGGCGCTGGGCTATCCGGCCGACCGGTTGCGGTATTACCGTGGCGGTATGCAGGACTGGGTCGGCATGGGTTTGAGCGTTATTACTCCGCAATAGGGACAGGTGGTTGGTGTTATGGTAAAGACTTGCAAAACATTTCTGATGAGCCTGATAATCGGCAGCAGTGCGCTGGCCACGGTTGCGGTGGCGCGTGTATCGGCAGTGCCCGGGCCGGCGCCGGAAGCGGTGCTGGTCGATCGCGGTATTCGCGTGGCGCAGGCGACGGAGTTACCCTCCATCAAACCTTCGGCCTTGCGGCGGATGACGTTTTATTCCGACAAGGCTATCACGGCGCTGTTCGATCTGGCCAAGGAGGATCTAGCGGCCGGACAGGGCGGTCCGACGATTTCCACCGATACGACGGATAACCTGCGCACCGCCATCGAGCGGTTGCTGGACGCGGGGGAGAAAGCCGACCTGACGGTGGACGAGATCGCGCTGTTCTTTACGCAGCAGGTGCGCGAGCGGTTCTCCGGCCCTATTCCGTTTATCTTGCAGGATGCCAACGGCAATCTGGATGCAACGGAACTGTTCCGCGGTATCGAGGAAGCGCGGGGTGCCGGTCACAATATGAAAATGGCCTCGAATTACATGGCGCTGCTGAATGCCGAGGCAGCGCAGTTGGCCGGGGAAAGTGGTGGTGGCGATACCGGCGGCTCCGATACGCCGGCTTTGGCACCGCCGCAGGAAGCGCCTGTGGCGGCGGAGCCTGCGCGCGAGTATACGGAGGCCGAGCAGGCCATTCTGGACCGCGTGGAAATCGTGAACGGCGAGCGCACCATTGTGGCGCAGCCCGGCGATACGCTGGCGGCGTTTGCGGCGGCGTTCTATGGCGATACCTTGCTGTATCGCAAAATCTATCTGGCGAATGAAACCGTGATGCGCTCCCCGAATGTTGTCGAGGTCGGGCAGCGGTTGAAGATACCGGAATAGGCTAGGGTCTACGCCCTAGCGCCCGAAGTAGGGGGCGTAGCCGATGGAGACGGGGCCGATGTAGGCTTTGCCGTTTTTGAAGCGCAGCGGGATCTCGATGCTTTCGGGGTTTCCGCTGATGCCGGCGATCAGGCCGAGGGCTTTTTCCACGTTTTTCGCGATGTCCGGTGCAAGGGTGCCGGAGGTTTCCGCCACTTCCAGCAGTTTGCGCCAGTTGCGGGCCTGCAGGGTGACGCGGCCGCTGGCGAAGCCTGTGGCCTCGATCGTCATGTCGCCGGCGCCGCGCAGTTCCAGCGTGCCCCAGTTGAAGGTCAGTTCGCGCAGCTTGATGGTTTGCAGGCGGGGGTTTTCGTTTTCGACCGAGAAACGGTCCCATTGTTTGTCGTAGGTAAGCGTGGCGTCGAGTTTGACCAGCGGGATGGTTTCGGGCAGCAGGCCGGCGGGATCGACCTGTTTGCGCCAGCTTCGGGCCGGCGTCAGGTCGTCGAAACGCACGAACAGGTCATAGGCGGGGACATCGGTGATGGTCTGGCTGGCAAAATAGGCGGCGCTGATTTCGCCCGCGGTGGCGCGCCAGCCGTTGGCTCCCTCGAACACGCTGGATTTGGCCTCGAGTTGCAGGCGGTCGAGCGCCAGCGAGGTTTCCGGTTTGAAAACGATGGAGGCGCGGGCGAGTTCGCTTTCGATGGCGATACGTTCGTTCAGGCCGGAGACGACCTGCCTTCCGGGGAAGGCGACGATGATATGGTTGGGTTTGTAGGACAGGGCCAGAATCCAGAATTCCGGTGCGCTCCATGCCCAGCCCTGCGACGGGTCGGCGAGTTCGAGGTTCTTGATCACCGTGTCGAAACGGTTGGGGAAGCCAATGACCTTCAGGCTGTCGGTCTGGGCCACCCATCCGGCGGCGCGGCGGTCCTCCAGCCAGAGGTCGAGCGCCTTTTTCTGGGCGGTCGAGCCGGTCCACCAGTAGGCACCCCAGCCCAGAACCGCCAGAAATACCAAAGTTGCCAGAGCGCGCATGGACATCCCCCCCGAATTCCGTAATCTGCCGCCTTATAGCAGACAGGCGGACAGGGACCAGTGACAATGACAGCGCAGGAGTTTTGGGTGTTCGGATACGGCTCGCTGCTCTGGCGGCCGGGGTTCGAATATGTGGAGCGCAGATTGGCGACGCTGGAGGGGTTTGCGCGCTCTTTCTGTATGTATTCCTATCATTATCGCGGCACGGAAGAGACACCGGGGCTGGTGCTGGCGCTGGACCCGCACGAAGGGGCGGCCTGTCACGGCGTCGGGTTCCGCGTGGCGGAGGAGCGGGCCGGGGAAACGCTGGCCTATCTGCGCGAGCGGGAGCTGGTGTCCTATGCCTATCTGGAGGAGCGCCATCCGGTGCGCTTCCATGACGGGGGCGAGGCGGAGGCGCTGTGTTACATCATCAACCGCGAGCATGAACAGTATGCGGGCGGGCTGGATCTGGCGGCGCAGGCGGAGATTATCGCGCGGGCCGAGGGCGGCATGGGGCGCAACGACGAGTATTTGTGGAATACGGTTGCCCATCTGGAAGAACTGGGCATTCGCGACGCCGAGCTGGAAGAGCTGGCGGAGCGGGTGAAAGCGGCCACGCGGGCGTAGCCGCTTTCGGGATTAAAGGTGCTCGACCTCGACCGTCATGCCCTCGGAGGCGAGGATTTTCACCACATCGCCGGGTTTGGCGGTCTGTCCTTCGGGCCACGTTGCGGACCAGCGCAGCCCCTCGATTTCCACATGGCCTTCGCCAAGGTCGAAATCGGTGACACGGGCCTTTTTGCCAATGATCTGTTTGGTGCGCTGGTTGAGGTTGGTTTCAGGCTCCTCCGAGGGTTGGAAGAACCGCCGGCCGACGAAGGTGATACCAACCGCCATAATGGCGAAGGCCGATACCTGAATGGCGCCCGGCATGGTCGGGATGATCCACAGCAGGACCGCCATGATAATCGCCGCCAGTCCCGGCCAGATCAGGAAGAAGGAGATGACAACCATCTCCAGCGCCATCAGCAGCAGGCCGAAAGAAACCCACCACCAGGGGGAAATACCCTCGAGAAATGCAAAGAGGTCCATGACGGGTTACTCCGTGCCCTTGCCGACCGCTTTCGCAATGTCGGCAACACCGGCGATGGAGCCGAGCAGGCCGGAGGCCTCCAGCGGCATCATGATGGTTTTGCTGTTCGGAGAACCGGCGATATCTTTCAGGGCCTCGGTGTATTTCTGGGCCACGAAGTAGTTGATGGCCTGAATGTCACCCTTGGCGATAGCCTCGGAAACCATGGAGGTCGCTTTGGCCTCGGCCTCGGCAGACCGTTCGCGGGCCTCGGCATCAAGGAAGGCAGCCTCGCGGCGCCCCTCGGCCTCGCGCACCTGCGCCTCGCGCTGGCCTTCGGCCTCGAGGATGGCCGCCTGTTTCAGACCTTCGGCCTGCAGGATGTCCGCACGCTTCATACGCTCGGCTTTCATCTGGCGGGCCATGGCCTCGTTGATGTCTTCGGGCGGCGCGAGGTCCTTGATTTCGACGCGGGTCACTTTCACGCCCCAGCCGTGCGATGCCTCGTCGATAACGGTCAGCAGGCGCGCGTTGATGTGGTCGCGGTTGGACAGGCTTTCGTCGAGGTCCATCGAGCCGATCACCGCACGGATATTGGTCATGGCAAGATTGGTCAGCGCGCGTTCCAGATCACGGACCTCGTAGGCGGCCTGCGAGGCGTCAATGACCTGATAGAAGGCCACGGCATCGGCCATCACCATGGCGTTATCCTTGGTGATCACTTCCTGCGACTGGATGTCGAGAACGGTTTCCATCATGTTGATTTTCGCGCCGATTTTGTCCATCAGCGGGATCAGGAACCGCAGGCCCGGTTTCAGGGTGCGGGTGTAGCGACCGAAACGTTCAACGGTCCATTCCTCTCCCTGAGGGACGGTTTTCACCATCAGGTAGAGCATGATAACGGCGAAAACCAGTATCACCAGAGCAAGGGCGCTAATTGATCCCAACATGTAAAATCCTTTCGTAATGCCCTTTGCGGGCCTTGAACAGAAAATATAAACCCTTTGTGAGGCGGCCAGATTTGCCGGCCCATCAAAGGAATTACCTAGTGTATATGGGGATTTGTGGCGAAATTGCAACTATAATACATGGTGAAATGGCTGTTGGAATTACCGCGGCGCGATATTAGAGTGGCCGCCAGACCATATGCCTTAGTGCAAGGAAAGACCTGTTATGTTCCTCGATACCAAGAACGATCCCGAGTTCTCGCCGCCGTTCCGGCAAATCCTGACAATGCTGGTGATTATGGTGCTGTTCGGCGTGGCGGTTTACTTCATGTATCCCACGGTTTCGCCGATTTTCCTGACCTCGCCGTGGCTGAACGGATTTATCATCGCGGTGTTTGTATTCGGGGTTTTCATGACCTTCTGGCAGATGCGCACGCTGTTTTCGGCGGTGGGCTGGATCGAGGGGTTCGCGCTGGACCGGCCGGGACACGAGTTCGTCAAGGCGCCGCGGTTGCTGGCCTCTCTGGCGGCGCTGCTGCATGACAGCCGCTCGCGCAAGTCGCTGACGTCGGGTTCGACGCGCTCCATTCTGGATTCCGTGGCCACAAGGCTGGACGAGGCGCGCGATATCACGCGCTATATTATCAATCTGCTGATCTTCCTCGGCCTGCTGGGAACGTTTTACGGGCTGGCGACGACGGTGCCGGCCGTGGTGGATACCATCCGCTCGCTGGCGCCCAAGGAAGGGCAGACGGCAATGGAGTCGTTCGACAATCTGATGACCGGTCTGGAACAGCAGATGGGCGGCATGGGCACGGCGTTCGGGTCCTCGCTGCTGGGTCTGGCCGGATCGCTGATCGTCGGGTTGCTGGAGATTTTCGCGGGGCACGGGCAGAACCGGTTCTATATGGAACTGGAGGAATGGCTGTCCTCGATCACGCGGGTCGGGTTTGCGGATACGGACGGCGGGATCGACGGGTCCGCGATTGCCGGACTGATGGAGCAGACCTCGCACCAGATCGACACGCTCAAGGAGCTGGTGATGCGGGGCGAGGAGCAAAGGATGCGCACCGACAGCCGCCTTGGCTCGCTGGCCGAGGGGATTACCGCGCTGGCCAAGCAACTGGCGAACCAGCCGAAGGGGCATCAGGCGAGCCTTGATCCGGCGCTGTTCGAGCGGCTGGCACAGGGGCAGGATCAGGTGATCGCCGGGCAGGCGCAAATTGTAGAGGCTGTGCAGGGATTGAAGGAAGACGGTGGCGCGAGCATGGACGCGGAAACGCGGATGCGCCTGCGCAATATCGACGTGCAGCTTTTGCGCGTGCTCGAGGAAATGTCGGCGGGGCGGCAGGATTCGATTGCCGAGATCCGGCAGGATCTGGCGACGCTGATCTATACGCTGCAGCAGGCGGTCGAGCAGGGCGAGGGCTAGGGCATGGCGCTTTCGCGCAGATCGGGATCGCGGCTGGCGGCGAATATCTGGCCCGGCTTTGTGGACGCCATGACGGCGCTGCTGCTGGTGCTGATGTTCGTGCTGTCGATTTTCATGATCGTGCAGTTCGCCCTGCGCGAGACGATCACCGGTCAGGAAACCGAGCTTTCCAATCTGTCGGCGCAGGTGGCCGGACTGGCGAAGGCGCTGGGGCTGGAAGAAAAGCGTAACACCGATCTGTCGAACCAGCTGGGGCAGCTTGATGCACAGCTGGAGGAAACCAACGCGCAGGTGCAGTTGCAGGCGACATTGATTGCCTCGCTTACCAACGAGCGGGACGAAGCATTGGGGCGGGTTGCGAGTTTCGAGGAGCAGGTGGCGAGCCTGCTGGCGCAGAATGCCGATCAGGCGAGCGCCATTGATGCCGCACGGGCCTCGATATCGGAGCTGGAAAGCGCGCGCGATCTGGAGATTTCCCGCAAGGAAGCCGCGCAACTGGCGCTGGCACAGGCGCGCTCGGAGCTGGATGCGGAGACCGAGCAGGCACGGCTGGCGGCAGCGCGGGCCGATGCGCTGGAGGCGATGGCCGCGGATTTGCAGGGCAAGCTGGATGAGGAGACGGCGGCGCTGAGCGAGGCCGAACGTGCGCGCTTGGTCGAGGCGGCAACGGCGCAGGCCTTGCGCGAGCGTTTGCGTAATTCGGATGCGGAACTGACAGCCATGACACTGGCGCTGGAGGAACAGCGGCAGAAGGCGGAGGATACGTTGACGTTACTGGCGGCGGCGGAGGCAGCGCGCAAGAACCTCGACAGTTCGCAGGCGGAAAATGTGGCGGAAATCGAACGCAAGGATGCGTTGCTGGCACAGGCGCGGGATTTGTTGTCGAAAGAGCAGGCGGCCTCGGCCGAGGCGCAGCGTCAGGTGGCGTTGCTGAACCAGCAGACGGCGGCCTTGCGCCAGCAGTTGAGTTCCCTGCAGGCGCTGCTGGATGAATCGGCGGCCAAGGACCGCGAGGCGCAGGTGCAGTTGCAGACGCTCGGGTCCGACCTGAATGCGGCGCTGGCCAAGGTGGCGGCGGAGCAGAAGGCGCGGGCCGAGCTGGAGGCGCGCGAGGCGGCGCGACTGGCGGCGGAAGCGAAGGATTTGCGCAACTACCGGTCGGAGTTCTTCGGACGGGTACGGCAGGTTCTGGGTGATCGCGAGGGCGTCGAGATTGTCGGGGACCGGTTTGTGTTTTCTTCGGAAGTTCTGTTCGCGCCCGGTTCGGCAGACCTTGGTGAGGAGGGCAAGGCACAGATTGCCAAAATCGCACAGGTTATTCTGGATATTTCGGACGAAATCCCGCCCGAGATCGACTGGATCCTGCGGGTGGACGGGCATACGGATAAAATTCCGCTCGGCCCGGGGTCGCATTTTGCCGATAACTGGGAGTTGTCGCAGGCGCGTGCGCTTTCGGTGGTGCGTTTCCTGATTGATCACGAGGGAATCCCGCCGAACAGGCTGGCAGCCACCGGTTTCGGGGAATTCCAGCCCATAGACGAGGGCGACAGCCCCGAGGCATTGGCGCGTAACCGCCGGATCGAGTTGAAACTTACCGAGAAGTAGGGCGTGCGCGGGACGCGCGCAGGATGTCCACGACCTCTTCGTCGCTGGTCTGGCCGAAGGTCTGGTAATGTGCCCCGACGGCGTAGAACGGCTCGGGGACCAGCGGGCAGATGATTTCGTCGACTTCGGGAGCGAGGCGTTCGAGGGAGTCGCGGGCGGCGACCGGAACCGCGAGGATGATGCGGGCGGGGTTTCGGGCGCGCAGGCCGCGGATGGCAGCGAGGGCGGTGGCACCGGTGGCGATGCCATCATCGATGATGATTGCGGTTTTGCCTTTGACGGGGACGGGGCGGGCGCCGGCGAAGTAGCGTTTCCGGCGCGCGTCGATCCGGCGGATTTTTTCGGCGACGGTATCGGAGAGGGCCGCAGGGGTAAGGCGGCGCAGTCGCAGAACATCCTTGTTGAACACGGTGACGGGCGGGGTGCCGTCGACTACGGCTCCGGCGGCGACTTCCTCGTTTCCCGGCACGCCGATTTTGCGCACAAGGATAACATCAAGCGGCGCGTCGAGGGCGCGGGCCACGATGGCGCCGAGCGGGACGCCGCCGCGGGGCAGGGCGAGGACAACCGGATTATCGGGGGGATTGCGCGCAAGCAGGCTGGCGAGGATCTCGCCGGCGTGGGTGCGGTTGCGGTATTTTTGCAGGGTCATGCAAGGCGATATACGCGAAACTGCGGTATACCGCCTTGATGTTGGTCAATGCGCGGCTACTCGGTGGTGAGCAGCGGCGGGTTTTTCTTGCTGATCTTCAGCTTTTCCGGCTCTTCGACGATCAGGTCGATATCGCCATCCTTCACGCCCACCTTGATTATGCCACCCTTGGCGAGTTTGCCGAACAGCAACTCGTCGGCCAGCGGTTTCTTGATGTGCTCCTGAATGACGCGGGCCAGCGGGCGGGCGCCCATGCGGTCGTCGTAGCCCTTTTCGGCCAGCCATTCGGCGGCTTCGGGGGTCAGGTCGAAGGTGACGTTGCGATCCATCAGCTGCGCTTCGAGCTGCAGGACGAACTTGTCCACGACCTTCAGGATGACTTCCATCGGCAGGGCGCTGAAGCTGATGACCGCGTCCAGACGGTTGCGGAATTCGGGGCTGAAGGTGCGCTCGATGGCGGCGGTATCCTCGCCCTCGCGACGGTTCTTGCCGAAGCCGATGGCCTCTTTCGCCTGCTCGGCGGCACCGGCGTTGGAGGTCATGATCAGCACCACGTTGCGGAAATCGATGGAGCGGCCGTTGTGGTCGGTCAGCTTGCCGTGGTCCATGACCTGCAGCAGGATGTTGAACACGTCCGGATGCGCCTTTTCGATCTCGTCGAGCAACAGCACGCAATGGGGCTGCTGGTCCACACCGTCGGTGAGCAGGCCGCCCTGATCGAAACCGACATAGCCCGGAGGCGCGCCGATCAGACGGGAAACCGCGTGTTTTTCCATGTATTCGGACATGTCGAACCGCAGCAGCTCCACACCGAGCGTATCGGCGAGCTGTTTGGCGACCTCGGTTTTGCCGACACCGGTGGGACCGGCGAACAGGTAGTTGCCGATCGGTTTTTCCGGCTCGCGCAGTCCGGCGCGCGACAGTTTGATGGCGGAGGCCAGCGCCTCGATCGCCGCGTCCTGTCCGAAGACCACGCGTTTGAGGGATTTTTCCAGATCCTTCAGCACGACGGCATCGTCCTTGGAGACGTTCTTCGGCGGGATGCGGGCGATTTTGGCGACGACGGCCTCGATCTCCTTCGCGCCGATGGTTTTGCGGCGTTTGCTCTCGGTGACCAGCATCTGCGCGGCGCCGGCCTCGTCGATCACGTCGATGGCCTTGTCGGGCAGCTTGCGGTCGTGGATGTAGCGCGCGGCCAGATCAACGGCGGTCTTGATTGCGTCGTTGGTGTAGCGGATGCGGTGGTGTTCCTCGAAATAGGGTTTCAGCCCGATCAGGATCTTGATCGAATCCGGTATGCTCGGCTCGTTCACATCGATTTTCTGGAACCGGCGCGACAGGGCGCGGTCCTTTTCGAAGTGCTGGCGGTATTCCTTGTAGGTCGTGGAGCCCATGCAGCGCAGCTTGCCGCCCTGAAGCGCGGGTTTCAGCAGGTTGGAGGCATCCATTGCCCCGCCGGAGGTTGCGCCCGCGCCGATGACCGTATGGATTTCGTCGATGAACAGCACGGCGTTGTCGTGGTTTTCCATTTCCTTCATCACGGCCTTGAGGCGCTCCTCGAAGTCGCCGCGATAGCGGGTGCCGGCTAGAAGCGCGCCCATGTCGAGCGAGTAGATGGTGGTCTCGGCCAGCACTTCGGGGACTTCCTCGTCCACGATTTTGCGGGCGAGACCTTCGGCGATGGCGGTTTTGCCGACGCCGGGTTCTCCGACCAGAATGGGGTTGTTCTTGCGGCGGCGGCAGAGGATCTGGATCGCGCGCTCGACTTCGTGTTCGCGCCCGATCAGCGGGTCGACGTCACCGGCGCGGGATTTGGCGTTGAGGTCGACGCAGTATTTCTCCAGCGCGGTTTCCTCGCGTTTCGAGGGTTCCTCGGCGGTGCCTTCGTGCAGGTCATCGGCACCCTGCACCGAGCGGCTCTCGCCGAAGCGCGGGTCTTTGGCGACGCCGTGGCTGAGGAAATTGACCGCGTCGTAACGGGTCATGTCCTGTTCCTGCAGGAAATAGGCGGCGTGGCTTTCGCGCTCGGCGAACATCGCGACGAGGACGTTGCCGCCGGTCACTTCGTGGTGGCCGGAGCTTTGCACATGGATAGCGGCGCGCTGGATCACGCGCTGGAAGCCGGTGGTGGGGGTGGCGTCTACGCCCTCCACATCCGCAACCAGTGATTCCAGTTCGCTGTCGATATATTCGCTCAGGGCGCTTTGCAGGGTCGGGATGTCGACACCGCAGGCCTGCATCACCCGCACCGCATCCGGCTCGTCCGTCAGGGCAAGGAGCAGGTGTTCGAGGGTTGCCAGTTCATGCTTGCGTTCATTCGCGGTGGCAAGCGCCTGATGGATGGCGGCCTCGAGGGTGGTGGTAAATGATGGCATATTGCGTGTCCTTGTCTTGTTGCCCGCGGAGGATACCGCGGACTCCGGGTCAGGCCCGTGTCCTATGAATTTCGGTGTTCTTGGCCATACGTTCAAGGGGAAACTGCTGAAACAGGGGTAAAACTTGTGTAAATCCCCTGTGAGTTGTGCCGGAGAAGCTGCCTAGAAATTGTCTTTCATTTGACGGATTTTGGCGAAAACAAGGGCGTCCGGCGCGTTTTCCATGCCGAGATTTGCCTTAACCTGCGGCACAGAGGCGCGCAGGAAGGGATTGGTCGCCAGTTCCTCGCCCAGGGTCGAGGGAACCGTGGCAATGCCTTTCGCCCGTTTTTCGGTGATGTCGCGGGCGCGGGCTTGAAGGGCGGCGTTGTCCGGCTCGATCGTCAGGGCGAATTTGGCGTTGGCGGCGGTGTATTCGTGGCCGGAGTAGACCAGCGTGTCGGGGGGCAGGGCGGCGAGTTTCGACAGGCTGCTCCACATGGTTTCCGCGTCGCCCTCGAACAGGCGGCCGCAGCCCAGTGCCATCAGGGAGTCGCCGGTAAACAGGGCTTTTGCATCCGGAAAATAGAAGGCCACGTGGCCGTTGGTGTGGCCGGAGACGTCGAAGACCGTGCCTTCGATATTGCCGACGGTGACTGTATCGCCCTCGGTCACGCTCTGGTCGAGGGCGGGCAGGCGGCCGATGTCGGCTTTGGCCCCGATCACCTGCGGGCGGTATTCGTCGCGCAGTTCCGGCAGGCCGTCGATGTGGTCCCAGTGGTGGTGCGTCAGGAACACCTTGTCGAGCTTCCAGCCCTGTTCCTCCAGCGCGCGGGTGACGGGGAAGGGTTCCGGTGCGTCGAACAGGGCGGTGGTGCCGGTGGTGTCGTCGTGCATCAGAAAGGTGTAGTTGTCCGCAAGGCAGGGGATGGTCAGGATTTCGGTGGTCATGGCGCGCTCCTTCGGGGTTTACGAAAGTCTTGCCGATAATCTAGGGTGATGCAATGCATTTGGATGTTGTCGACCTCAGAGCGTTTTACTACCGCACCAAGCTGGGGCGGGCGACGCAGCGTGCCTTGCAGGAGGCCTTGCGCGGCATGTGGACCGACACCAGGGGGCTGACGGTTGCGGGCTTCGGTTTTGCCACGCCGTTCCTGCGGCCGTTTCTGCCGGAGGCCGAGCGCGTGCTGGGGCTGATGCCCGGACAGCAGGGCGTGATGCACTGGCCCCCGGGCGAGGAGAACCGCTCCGTGCTGGTGGAGGAATACCATTGGCCGATAGCCTCGGGCGAGATCGACCGGCTGGTGGTCGGGCACGGGTTGGAGACTTGCGACCAGCCCGCGGCGCTGCTGGATGAAATCTGGCGGGTGCTGGCGCCGGGGGGGCGTGTGGTGTTTGTCGTGCCGAACCGCTCCGGCCTGTGGGCGCGGCGCGATGTGACGCCGTTCGGGCAGGGACGCCCCTATAGTCTGACCCAGATGGAGGCATTGTTGCGCAAGCACCGGTTCCAGCCGGAGCGCCATGTTTCCGCCCTTTATAGCCCGCCGAGCCATCGGCCGCTCTGGCTGAAATCGGCGCGGTTCTGGGAGGGGCTGGGCAAGCGGCTGGATTCGCGCATGGTGGCTGGGGCGCTGCTGGTGGAGGCGAGCAAACAGATTTACGCGACGCCGAAGAACGGCTTGCGTGATCGTGTGCGCAAGCCGCTGGGTGTGCTGGAAGGGCTGGGCAAGCCGAAGCCCGCAACCAGCCGGAACCATCCGCGTGTATGGCAGGACAATTGACGGATTCGGCGCGGATTTATCCACGCCCCTGTCCATTCCGTCACAAAAGATTGAAAAAGCGACGGTTTTTGGGGTGCAAAGCGTCGCAGTTTGCGGGGCAATCGGGTTTATGCGTTGAAAAATAACGGAAAATTTTTCGCGGCGGAATCTGGCCGATGGCTTGCCAGAAGGCGATCCCTCTGTTATCACCGCGCCGATTTCAACGGGTTTGCCTTGGCTGCCCCGAATGACAATATGTCCGCCCCGTCGAGGGTAACGGACAAGCCAGAACGGAAGGGTTTACGTGTCTGACGCAAGGTCTTTAGTATCGGGAGCCGCCGGTCGCTATGCGACAGCGCTTTTCGAAATTGCCCAGGAGGCAAAGAGCCTGGAAGCTGTGGAGGCCGACCTGCGCGCGCTTTCCGCTGCTCTGGAAGGCAGCGCCGAGCTGCGCGATCTGATTTCACTACCGGTTTATTCCCGCGCCGTTCAGGGCGGGGCCATGGCCGCGCTTTCCAGAGAAATGGAACTGGGTCGCGAAGTGGCCAATACGGTTGCGCTGATGGCGACCAAGCGTCGTCTCGATGTCTTGCCCGCAGTGATTGCCGCGGTACACGCCATGGCCGCCGAAGCGCGTGGCGAGGTTACCGCCGAGGTTACTGCTGCCAAGGAGCTGACCAAGACACAGCAGGAAAAACTCGCCAAGGCGCTGAAAGACAGCGTTGGCAAGGACGTCACTATCAATATGTCCGTCGATGAAAGCATCATCGGCGGCCTTATCGTTAAAATGGGTTCGAAAATGATCGACACGTCGATCGCCTCGAAACTCTCCAATCTTCAAAACGCAATGAAAGAGGTCGGATAATGAGCATCCAAGCTGCAGAAATCTCTGCAATCCTCAAGGAGCAGATCAAGAATTTCGGTCAGGATGCCGAAGTTGCCGAAGTCGGTCGTGTGCTTTCCGTCGGTGACGGTATCGCGCGTGTGCATGGTCTCGACAATGTTCAGGCCGGTGAAATGGTCGAATTCCCCGGTGGAATTCGCGGCATGGCGCTGAACCTCGAGATCGACAACGTCGGTGTTGTTATCTTCGGTTCCGACCGTGACATCAAAGAAGGCGATACGGTTAAACGCACCAACGCCATCGTGGACGTTCCCACCGGTGACGAGCTGCTGGGACGTGTTGTTGACGGTCTGGGCAACCCGATCGACGGCAAAGGTCCGATCAAAACCAAAACCCGCTCGCCGGCCGACGTCAAGGCTCCGGGCATCATCCCGCGCCAGTCGGTGCACGAGCCGATGGCAACCGGTATCAAATCCGTTGACGCCCTGATCCCCGTTGGCCGTGGCCAGCGCGAGCTGATCATTGGTGACCGCCAGACCGGTAAAACCGCTGTGGCGCTCGATGCGATCCTGAACCAGAAAGCGTATAATGACGCGGCTGGCGATGACGAGAGCAAGAAACTCTACTGTGTATATGTGGCTATCGGGCAGAAACGTTCGACCGTTGCGCAGCTGGTGAAAAAGCTGGAAGAAACCGGCGCGATCGACTATTCGATCGTTGTGGCTGCCACTGCTTCCGAGCCGGCCCCGCTGCAGTATCTGGCCCCCTATGCCGCGACCGCCATGGGCGAGCATTTCCGCGACAACGGCCGTCACGCCCTGATCATCTATGATGACCTTTCCAAACAGGCTGTGGCCTATCGCCAGATGTCCCTGCTTCTTCGTCGTCCGCCCGGACGCGAAGCCTATCCGGGTGACGTTTTCTACCTTCACTCCCGTCTGCTGGAGCGTTCGTCGAAACTGAACGCCGACAACGGGTCCGGTTCGCTGACCGCGCTGCCGATCATCGAAACCCAGGGCGGCGACGTTTCCGCGTTTATTCCGACCAACGTGATCTCGATCACCGACGGTCAGATCTTCCTGGAAACCGACCTGTTCAACCAGGGTATCCGCCCGGCTGTGAACACCGGTCTGTCGGTGTCTCGTGTGGGTTCCTCGGCGCAGACAAACGCGATGAAATCCGTCGCGGGTTCGATCAAGCTGGAGCTGGCGCAGTATCGCGAGATGGCGGCCTTCGCACAGTTCGGGTCCGACCTCGATGCTTCTACGCAGGCCCTGCTGAACCGCGGTGCGCGTCTGACCGAGCTGTTGAAACAGCCGCAGTACGCACCGCTGACCAATGCCGAACAGGTTATGGTCATCTATGCGGGTACCAAAGGCTTCCTCGATCCGATCGACGTCAAGGACGTCAGCCGTTTCGAAGCCGGCCTTCTGGCTCACCTGCGTGCGCAGAACGCCGACCTTCTGGACGAAATCACCAAAAACGATCCGAAGATCAAAGGTGAGATGGAAGACAAGGTGAAAGCCGCAATCGAAGCATTCGCGAAAGATTTCGCGTAAATTCTGGCCTAAGGGAAGGGAGTTGCGCCTATGGCGAACCTCAAAGACCTAAAAACACGGATCGACAGCGTCAAAAGCACGCGCAAGATCACCAAGGCCATGCAGATGGTTGCGGCGGCCAAGCTCCGCCGTGCCCAGGAAACCGCCGAAGCCGCCCGCCCCTATGCGGACCGGATGGAAGCGGTTCTTGGAAATCTGGCCAAGGGCGCGAGCAGCAACTCTGCCGCGCCGATGCTGCTGACGGGAACCGGCAGGGAAGATGTGCATCTTCTGGTCGTGGCCACGTCGGAGCGCGGGCTGTGTGGCGGCTTCAACTCCTCGATCGTCAAACTCGCCAAGGCGAAGATTGCCGAGCTGCAGGGTGAAGGCAAAACGGTGAAAATCATCACTGTCGGCAAAAAAGGCCGCGAGCAGATGAAGCGTGAATATGGCGATCTGATGATCGAGCATGTTGATATGTCCGAGGTGAAAACCATCGGCTATGCCAACGCGCACGGCATCGCGTCCGACCTGCTGACCCGTTTCGACGCCGAGGAATTCGATGTCTGCACGATCTTCTTCAACACGTTCAAAAACGTGGTGGAGCAGATACCGACAGAACTGCAGCTTATTCCGGCGGTTTTCGACAATGCGGATGACGAGGGCACCTCGACGCATTACGAATACGAGCCGGACGAGAATTCCATTCTTGCCGATCTGCTGCCGCGTTCCATCGCGACACAGATTTTCACGGCGCTGCTGGAAAATGGCGCATCGGAGCAGGGTGCGCGGATGTCCGCCATGGATAACGCAACCCGCAATGCTGGCGAAATGATCGACAAACTGACTATCCAGTTTAACCGGTCCCGTCAGGCTGCGATCACCAACGAACTTATTGAGATTATTTCGGGCGCGGAAGCGCTCTGAGAACTGGAGAAACCAAAATGGCAAAAGCTGTAGGTAAAATCACTCAGGTCATCGGGGCGGTCGTCGACGTTCAGTTCGAAGACAACCTTCCGGCGATTCTTAACGCTCTGGAAACAGACAACAACGGCAACCGCCTGATCCTCGAGGTTGCACAGCACCTCGGTGAAAACACGGTGCGTACCATTGCTATGGACGCAACCGAGGGTCTGGTGCGCGGTGGCAAGGTTACCGATACCGGCGACACCATCACCGTTCCGGTGGGCGACGCAACACTGGGCCGCATCATGAACGTGATCGGCGAGCCGGTTGACGAAAAAGGTCCGGTCGATACCAAGGAGCGCCGCTCGATCCACGGCGAGGCCCCGGATTTCAGCGAGCAGTCCACCGAATCCGCAATTCTGGAAACCGGCATCAAGGTTGTTGACCTGCTGGCGCCCTACTCCAAAGGCGGTAAAATCGGCCTGTTCGGCGGTGCCGGCGTTGGTAAAACCGTTCTGATCATGGAACTGATCAACAACATCGCGAAAGTGCACTCCGGTTATTCCGTGTTTGCCGGTGTTGGCGAGCGTACGCGCGAGGGTAACGACCTTTACCACGAGATGATCGAATCCGGGGTTATCGTTCCGGACAATCTGGTCGACTCGAAAGTGGCGCTGGTCTACGGCCAGATGAACGAGCCTCCGGGTGCGCGTATGCGTGTTGCCCTGTCCGGTCTGACACTGGCCGAGCAGTTCCGCGACCAGTCCGGTACCGACGTTCTGTTCTTCGTCGACAACATCTTCCGCTTCACGCAGGCCGGTTCCGAGGTGTCCGCGCTTCTGGGTCGTATCCCGTCCGCTGTGGGCTATCAGCCGACGCTGGCCACCGACATGGGTGCGATGCAGGAACGCATTACATCGACCAAAGCGGGGTCCATTACCTCCGTGCAGGCGATCTACGTTCCGGCCGATGACCTTACCGACCCGGCACCGGCGACATCGTTCGCCCACCTTGACGCAACGACCGTTCTGGACCGTGCGATTTCCGAGCTGGGTATCTATCCGGCCGTGGATCCGCTGGGCTCCACCTCGCGTATCCTCGATCCGCTGATCGTGGGCGAAGAGCACTACAATGTGGCCCGTGATGTGCAGGAAGTTCTGCAGCGCTACAAGTCGCTTCAGGATATCATCGCCATCCTCGGCATGGATGAGCTGTCGGAAGAGGACAAACTGGCCGTTTCCCGCGCCCGTAAAATCCAGCGCTTCCTGTCGCAGCCCTTCGATGTGGCCGAGGTGTTCACCGGTTCCCCGGGGATTCAGGTGCCGCTGGAAGACACGATCGACTCGTTCAAACGTGTTGTGGCCGGCGAATTCGACCATCTGCCCGAGGCGGCCTTCTATATGGTTGGCGGCATCAACGATGTGATCGCCAAAGCCGAGAAACTGGCTGCTGAAGCTGCCTAAGCGAAAGGTCCGGTAAAATGGCCGATACGATGCAATTTGACCTGGTCACGCCCGAGCGCAAGCTGGCGTCGATGGCTGTGGACAGCGTGGAAATTCCGGGGTCGGAGGGCGAGTTTACCGCCCTTCCCAACCACTCGCCGTTCCTGACCACTCTGCGTCCGGGCCTTATGCGTGTGATCTCCGGTTCCGAGGTGACGGAATATATCGTGACCGGCGGTTTTGCCGAGGTCTCGCCCGAAGGGGCAACGGTTCTGGCCGAGGATGCCCTGCTGAAAAGCGAGGTCACCCGCGACAAGCTGGAAGCGCTGCTGGCGAAAGCCGAAGCCGAGCTGGAAAAATTGGCCGAACACGAGAACGCCGATGCGGCGCGCCGTGTGGCCGACCACAAGGAACTGCTTATCCGTCACGGCGCCTAGGCCTGCGACGAATACCCGAATTGAAAGGCCTCGCCATCCGGCGGGGCCTTTTCACTTTATCGGGGTGTTGCAATCCGCTAAATTCAGGCCAGAGTGTAGTCGAAGGTATTTGAATTTATGAAAAAACTTAATGCACATAGAATAGGGGTCGATTCAGGGACCGCTCATCTGTTCTCGGATTTTGCCGAGGGCGGCGAGATGTGGGCGGGTAAGGGAGAGCGTCACCGCAAGGTAGACGTCGAATTTTCGGAACCGTTTCTAAGTCCACCCGCTGTGAATATCGGCTTTACCCTCTGGGATATTTCCAACAGTGCCAATATCCGCGCCGATCTGGCGGCGGAGGGGGTTACGGAAACCGGATTTACCATCGTGTTCACCACATGGGGCGATACGCAGGTGGCGCGGATGCGCGCCAGCTGGATGGCGATCGGTGAAGTCGAGAACGACGAGATCTGGGACGTCTAGCCCGCGGGGTAGAAGGCCTCGTAAATCGGGACCAAGGTTGAATCCTCGAACAGGGACGATACCGACATGCCGTTGGCGATGTTCAGCATGGCTTGTGCAAAGATCGGCGCGGTCGGCACGAAGCGGATTTTCTTGGAGGCTTCGACCTCGGGCGTGGCCTCGATCGAGTCGGTGACGACCAGCGATTTCAGCACGGATTTGTCGATGCGCCCGACGGCCGGACCGGAGAGGACGCCGTGGGTGATATAGGCGTGGACTTCCTTCGCGCCCTTTTGCAGCAACTCGTCGGCGGCTTTGCACAGGGTGCCGGCAGTGTCGACGATATCGTCGACGATGATGCAAATCTGGCCCTCGACGTTCCCGATCACGTTCATTTCCGCAACTTCGCCGGGCGCGCCGCGGCGCTTATCTACGATGGCAAGATCGGCGTCGATGCGCTTGGCCAGTTCGCGGGCGCGGGCAACGCCGCCAACGTCGGGGGAGACGATGGTGACGGCCTTGTGGTCCTTGAAGTGGTGCTTCACATCGAGCGCGAACACCGGCGCGGCGTAAAGGTTATCCACCGGAATATCGAAAAAACCCTGAATCTGCGTGGCGTGCAAATCCAGGGTGAGAACGCGTTCGATGCCGGCTTCGGTCAGAAGATTGGCGACGAGTTTGGCCGTGATCGGCGTGCGGGCCTTGGTCCGGCGGTCCTGTCGCGCATAGCCGAAATAGGGAATCACCGCCGTGATGCGTTTGGCCGAGGAGCGGCGCAGGGCATCGGTGATGATCAGCAGCTCCATCAGGTTGTCGTTGGCGGGATTGGAGGTCGGCTGGATAATGAACATATCCTCGCCGCGGATGTTTTCGAAAACCTCGACAAAGATCTCGCCGTCGTTGAAGCGTTCCACCCGTGCATCGACCAGATCGACGGGGCGGCCACGATGGATGGTCATGCGTTTGGCGATGGATCTGGCCAGCGTCTGGTTGGCATTTCCGGAGATAAGTTTCGGGGGTTGCTGGCTCTGCATGCTCGGGGACCTTTTAGGCGAAGGGAATCGGTCAGGGCTTGAATGTGGTGTAACAAAGCTGTCCGCTCTTGCAAAGCCTGTAGGTTGGGGCATTGTGTCCAAAACATCTGGCCGGAGGCGTGAATGTCGATTGAGGAAATAGCGGGACGAAGAACGGGGTTGCGCCATGGGGGCAGCGGTGCGCCGGCATTGCTGATCCATTGCTCGCTGGCCCATTCCGGCGCGTGGTCGGGGGTGATGAAGGGGCTGGAAAGCTGTCTGGAGATGGTGGCCGTGGATATCCCGGGCCACGGGGCGACGGAGTTCGATGCCAGCCGCGATATTCAGGATCAGGCGGTGGAGACGGCGGTGGTGCTGCTGGAGCGTTTCGGCAAGCCCGCGCATCTGGTCGGGCACAGTTTCGGCGCGACCGTGGCGCTGCGCATGGCGATCGAGCGGCCCGATCTGGTGGCCAGCCTGTCGCTGTTCGAGCCGGTGTATTTTTCGCTGCTGGCCGAGGGGGATCCAGCGGCTTACGCCGGGGAAATGGCGGCGATGCAGGATTTTGCCGATTGCGCGATCTCGGAGGACTGGGAAGGCGCGGCGAATGCGTTTCTGAAACGCTGGGGCGAAGGGGTGACGCTGGAGTGGATGCCGGAGAAACAGCGCGACTATGTGCTGGAACGGATTCCGTTGATCGTGGCGAACAACCACTCGATCATCGACGTGCGCGAGGGCGGTGTGACGCTGGCGGATGTGGCGCGGATTTCGGCGCCCTGTCTGCTGATGGAAGGGGAGCGCTCGCCTGCCACCATCCACCGCGTCAATGATGTGATCGAGGCCGCGCTGCCGGATGTGCGCCGCCGCGTGATCAAGGGGACGGGCCACATGGGGCCGATTACCCATGCAGCGGAGATTGCGGGCGAGATCGCGGAATTTCTAGGGTGCGATCAGGCCTAGGAAAGTGTCGATATCGGCGTCCGTGGTTGCCCAGTTGCACACGAGTCGGGCCGACAGGAGTTCCCCGTCGGGGCCCTCCAATGACTGGTCGAAGGGCCAGAAGTAGTATTGCGCGCCGGCTTCCTGCGCTTTTTTGTGGCCGGAACGGGGCCAACTGGCAAAGACGATATTGGCGTCGGTCGGGTGGTTCAACTCGGCGTTCGGCAGCGCCATGATGCCGGCCGAGAGTTTGGCCGCCTGTGCATTGGCTTTGCCCGCGAGGTCGCGCCAGAGGTC
>WFTU01000309.1 GCA_015485375.1 Paracoccaceae bacterium
AACAGATCAGAGCTTCACGGCCTTCATTTCGCTGGCGGCAACGATGATTGAACTGAGATGAACGTCAACAAGCCCTAATAATAATTTTTTTGGAGAGTATAGATGAAACTTCCTGCATTATCCACCGCATTCACCCTTGTGGCCTCCGGCGTTTTCGCTGGCGAGGTTGCCTATTCCTCGCAGAGCGAACCTATGGCGACCGGCGCGGCCGCGATGGGAGATACGGCGGCCTGGTTGATCCCTCTGATTGCGATTGCGCTGATCGTGCTTGCTTCGGGCGGATGGAAAAAAGGTCCGCCGTGTCAAGGCGAAATTTGTCTCGTGCTTGCTGGTTAACCGTTGAACTGATTCTTGCATCACAAGACAGGGCGCACCATGGTGCGCCCTTTTGTCATTAGCCATCAAGAAGTGCGACAACCGCGGCAAGTTTCTTTGCCACCAGATCCGCGTCCCCGCGTGACTCGATGTTCAGGCGCACGAGCGGTTCCGTGGAGCTGGAGCGCAGGTTCATGCGCCAGTTGCCGAAATCCATGCTCAGGCCGTCGGCGTGGCTGATTTCTGTCGCTTGCGGGGCGAGGGCTGCCTCGACTTTGGCCAGTGCGGCTTGCGGGTCTTGGATGGTGAAGTTTTTCTCTCCCGAGCCGGGGAAGGCTGCCTGACGGTCGGCGACCAGATCGGCCAGCGGGGTGCCGGTGACAGAGACCAGCTCGGCCACCATCAGCCACGGGATCATGCCGCTGTCGCAATACATGAAATCGCGGAAATAGTGGTGGGCGCTCATTTCGCCGCCGTAAATTGCATTGTGTTCGCGCATGGCGGCCTTGATATGGGCGTGGCCGGTTTGCGACTGCACGGCGTTGCCGCCCGCGGCGGCGACGAGGTCCTGCGTGTTCCAGATCATGCGCGGGTCGTGGATGATGGTGGCGGCCGGATGCTCCATCAGCGCGGTTTGTGCCAGCAGGCCGACGAGGTAGTAGCCGTCGATAAAATTGCCCTGACCGTCGAAAAAGAAACAGCGGTCGAAATCGCCATCCCATGCGACGCCGAAGTCGGCGCCGTTTTCGACCACCGCCGCCGAGGTGCGGGGCTGGTTTTCGGGCAGGAGCGGGTTGGGGATGCCGTTCGGAAAGCTGCTGTCGGGTTCGTGGTCCATGCGGATGAATTCGAGCGGAGCGCCTGCCCCGGCCAGTTGGCGGGCGATTTCGTCGAAAGCGGGGCCGGCGGCACCATTGCCCGCGTTGACGAGGATTTTCAGCGGTTTCAGTTTGGCCACGTCGATGAAGGACAGGACCTTGGCGGCGTAGGCGGCGCGGATGTCCCGTCGTGTCAGGGTGCCGTTTTCCGGCGGGCGCATGAATTTGCGTTTCTCGGCCATGGTGCGGATGTCGGCCAGCTCGGTCGCCGGATCGAGCGGGCGGGAGCCGGGGCCGACCAGTTTCATGCCGTTGTAATCGACGGGGTTGTGCGAAGCCGTGACCTCGATCCCGCCGTCGGCTTTCAGGTGGTCGGTGGCGAAATAGACCTCCTCGGTCCCGCACATGCCGATGTCGATCACGTCCACGCCCATATCGGTCAGCCCGTCGGCTACGGACTGTTTCAGTTCCGCACTGCTTTCGCGGCAGTCGCCGCCGATCACCACGGTGCGGGGCGCGAGGCTCTGGGCGAAGGCGGCGCCGATGTCGTAGGCGATGCAGGTGGTCAGTTCCTGTCCGAGTTTGCCGCGGATGTCATAGGCCTTGAAGCAGGTAAGGGAGCGCATGGGTGAGTCCATTGTTCGGTTTCGAAGCGGTTTTCGCGCATCGCGGGGCGCTTGCCAAGGGGCAAATTCGGCGCCCCGATACTGCGCGAATAGTAACATATATGTGAACAAAGGCGATTCGCCGCCTGCCAAGTGGCAAACGGGCAATTTAGCGCATTGAATTGAACACAGGTCGGGGTATTACTGGAATCAGCGAAATCTCAGGAAAGGTAGATTCATGAAACTTACGACTTTTATTGCTGCAGGCGCACTTGCACTGGCTTCGACCGGTGTTCTGGCCGACTCCGACGGGAACACTTCCGAAGGCATGGCCATGAACATGGACAACGCGATGATCATCGAAGCGGCGCTGGCCGGTGGCGATGCTGCAGCCGGTGAAAAACTGTTCAAGAAATGTAAAGCTTGCCACCAGATCGGTGATGGCGCGAAAAACCGCACGGGTCCGGTTCTGACCGGTGTTGTCGGCCGCGAAATCGCTTCCTACGAAGGCTTCAAATACTCCAAGGCCCTGCTGGCCCACAAGGAAGCCGGCCACTCCTGGACTGTCGAGTTCCTCGACAAATTCCTGACCAAGCCGAAGGATTTTGCGCCGAAAACCAAAATGTCCTTCCCGGGCCTGAAAGACGCGGAAGATCGTGCCAACCTGATTGCCTATCTGGCGACATTCTCCGAAATGGAAATGAACTAAGGCCGATTGACAGACGGGTAACCGTCGTTGAAACAGGAACGCGGTGCCTTCGGGCGCCGCGTTTTTTTGTGGAGATTTCATGCGGTTTATTTTTGCCCTTTCGATTCTGCCGCTACTGGCAGCATGTAGCGTTGCGCCGGATTATGGCGATCTGGAAATCGCGCGTGGTGAAGGCCGGTCAGCGGCCGGCCGCCAGATCAGCACGACCAGCTGGAACATCGGTTACGGGGCGCTGGGCGCCGACGCGGATTTCATTGCGGATGGCGGGCCGAGTCTACGAGCCTTGCCGGAGGCGGCAATAGCCGGCGCGGCGGAAGATATCGCGGATACGGCACAGGGATTCGGAAGCGATTTCATTTTTGTGCAGGAGGCCGCGGATGGCGGGTTTCTGACACGCGGGGTGCCATTGCTTGCGAGGCTGGATGCGGCGCTGGAGGATTATTCCGCGGTGTACTGGCAGGATTTTGCGGTCGGGGGGCTGCCGGAGGAGTTGCGGGTTTCGCACGGGATGGCGGTATTTGCGCGACCGGCAGTGGCACGCACAAGTGCTGTGGCCTTGCCGCAAGAGCCGGAGCCGCTGGCCTTGTGGTTCCGGCGGAACTACGGCGCGATTGTCAGCGAGGTGCCGATACGCGGCTCGGACAAAAAGTGGGTTTTGATCAATATCCACCTCTCGGCGTTTGATTCCGAAGGGAAGGTGCGGCGCGAACAGGCGGCGGCGGTGTTTGACTTTGCCCGCGCGGAATATGCCAGGGGAAACTATGTGGTGATAGCAGGCGACTGGAACATGCGGCTGGTGCAGTCGGATTTTCCGCACACTACGGCGGAGAAATATCTGTTCTGGCTGGTGGACTTCCCCGAGGAACTGCTGCCGCGCGGCTGGCGGATCGGGGTGGACGAAGGCAAGCCGACGGTGCGGACGTTGCAGAAACCCTATGTCGCGGGGGAAAACTATACGGCGATCATCGACGGCTATGCCTATTCGCCCAATGTGGTGATGCGGGAGGTGGAGACGCTCGATCTCGGGTTCCGTTCCGCCGACCACAATCCGGTCAGCGCGGTGTTCGTGGCGCGATAGGGGCGACCGGAGCCGCCCCTTGCCTGTGTCAGGATGCTTTCTCGCGGTTCCAGAAATAGGCGGTCAGAACGCCCATCACGACCCAGATCACACCGGTGATGCCGATGCTGCGGGCGGTGAATTCCGCCGCCAGTTCCGGCGGAACCACGCCACCGAAGCTCTCGGGCTGCGGGGCGCCGATGACATGCGGGATGGCGATAGCAACAATGCCGAGCCCCCAGACCAGCGGGCTGCGTCCGAAGACCAGTGCCGCGATACCGCCGGCGCTCAGGATCAGGGTGGAGACCCACCAGATCTGGCGCGGAAGCAGATCGGCCGCATACATGCCCGGGAGTTCCGGCGGAAGGCCGATACCGGGCAGGACCTGCAGGACGAAAAATCCGGCGACTCCCCAAAGCATGCCTTCGCGCGGGCCGACCCTGATGCCTTTGGTCTCGGCAAAGGCATAGGCCGCCACCAGCAGCAGGGTGAAGGCGAGGTAGGTCGGGATATTCGCGATCGCCGTCAGGGCGTTGCGGCCCCAGTCCTGCACGACCTCGGGTTCCACGGCCGGTTCCGCGGTTGCGGCTGCTTCGCCACCGAAGTGGACCAGCTGGCCGGTTTCATAAAGCTCCGCCTCCTGAATCAGGGGCACGAGCAAAGCGAGTTGCAACACGGTTATGACCACCGCGGTTACAAAGCCAGCGAACACAGCGCTGACAACCATTTTTTTGACCATGGTTCTAGTGGCAGGGGAAGCCGGCAGCGTGCCGGACGTCGTGGGCCGCATTG
The DNA here is from genome assembly GCA_015485375.1 of Paracoccaceae bacterium. Classification (GTDB taxonomy): domain Bacteria; phylum Pseudomonadota; class Alphaproteobacteria; order Rhodobacterales; family Rhodobacteraceae; genus NORP23. The sequence goes on from WFTU01000309.1 coordinate 4,297, forward strand.
TGGATGGTTTCCGATCCGGCCATGCTGGCCGCGAACAGAAGCGCGACGCCGAAGAAGGCAACCGTGAGGATAGACCGGAGCGATGTATCCGTCAGGGTTGCTGTATGTGTAGCAGTAGTCATTTTATTATCTCCTTGCTGTCACTCCCGACAGCGTTTGTTGACGTTGTGCATGGCCGGTCTCCTGGCTTGTGGCTCGGGCGCCTGACATCCCCTTCCCGGTTTGCACCAGTGGGCTGCGATGTCCTGCTCGCCACATACAGTCGCGGGGGCGGCTGCGGCGTCGAAACCCCTGATGGGTAGTTCCTGTCCGCATTCCCGTTTCATCCCCGAACGCTCTAGCGATCATACGGGGAACCATACGGGTTCAGCTTTCGGGGATTTCGGCGGGTGAGTCAAGATTTTTCGGGCGGGCGGGGCTTGTTATCCGCGCCGAACGGGCGAAAGGTGGCAAGGGGAATTTACGGTGTGAGGAAAGAATGGACGAGATGACAATGCCGCCGGTTTTTGACGGCCATAACGATGTGCTCTGGCAGCAATACAATCGCGGCACGGCGGAGCGGGCGCGCTTTGTGACGGGTAACGAGACGCATATCGACCTGCCGAAAGCAGCGGCTGGCGGTTTCGGCGGCGGGTTTTTCGCGATCTGGGTGCCGTCCGATATCGACGGGGACAGTATCACCGCGGAAATGCAGGCGGACAGCTATGATCTGCCCCTGCCGCCCGCGATTGCGCAGGACGTGGCGTTGCAGGCAGCGCTGGCACAGGCGGCCACGCTGGCGCGGCTGGAGGCGGACGGGGCCTTGCGGATTTGCACCTCGACGGGTGACATCCGCGCCTGCCTCGATAGCGGGAAAATGGCCGCGGTCATGCACATCGAGGGGGCGGAGGCGATCGACACCGGTTTCGACGCGCTGGAGGTGCTGTATCGCGCCGGATTGCGATCGCTGGGGCCGGTCTGGAGCCGTCCGACGGTGTTCGCCGAGGGCGTGCCGTTCCGGTTTCCCTCCGACGGGGATATCGGCGGCGGGCTGACGGCGGCGGGCAGGGATCTGGTGCGGGCGTGTAACCGGCTGGGGATCATGCTGGATGTCTCGCACCTCAACGCCAAAGGGTTCTATGATCTGGCGGAGATCACCGACGCGCCGGTGGTGGCAACGCATTCCAATGCCTATGCGATCTGTCCGCACGCGCGGAACCTGACCGACGACCAACTCAAGGTCATTCGCGAGAGTGGCGGGGTGGTCGGGCTGAACTTCGCCACGGCATTTTTGCGGCCGGACGGCAAGATGATTGCCGATACGGGGCTGGATGTGATGCTGCGGCATCTGGATCATCTGCTGGAGCATCTGGGCGAGGACGGGGTTGCGCTCGGCTCCGATTTCGACGGGGCGCAGGTGCCGGAGGCGATTGGCGATATTGCGGGACTGCCGGCGCTGCGTGCCGCGATGCGGGATCATGGCTATGACGCGGCATTGATGGCGAAGATTTGCAACGGAAACTGGCTGCGGGTGCTGGCGCGGACGTGGAAAGAGTAAGGCTCAGATCCCCATCAGGCCGTCGGCGTAATACATCCAGCGGATGGCGGAGACCAGCAGAATGACGGCGAAGATAACCAGATAGCGCAACCGGCCGCGTGTAACATACAGGGTTTGCAGGCGAACCAGCACGGCCCAGTAGATGACCGTATAGATGACATAGGCAATCCCCGCGACGCGCATCACCAGATTGTCGTAGAACGACAGCGTGTGCAGGAAGGCGGTCGGCAGGGTCAGCAGGGCGGTGAGGTATTCCGAGACGAACAGGTTTGCACCCGGCCAGGCCTTCCAGGCCATATAGTAGGCGATGGCGGAAACCAGCGAGGCGAGCAGCCAGATGCCGACGACATGGAGAATGCGTTTCTTGTACATGCAGTTATCCAGACCAGACCGCCACGGAATGGTCAAGCGGATTGTCCGGCTTTCCGGCTCACAAATCCGTGCCGGAACGGATCAGTCCAGCAGGGCCTTTTTGCGGCGGGCGTATTCCTCGTCATCGATTTCGCCGCGGGCGAAACGGGCGTCGAGCAGGTCGAGCGCGGCGTTGACGCGGTTGCTGCGGTTTACCGGGCCGAGGACGCCGAAAAGGCGCAGGAACAGCGCGATGGCGGCAGCGACCAGCGCCAGAACGAGAACCATCATCAGCGGGCCGAGAACCCAGCCGCCCCACCCCATGTGGTCACCGTAGTAACGGCCGCTGATGTCGGCAAAAGCGGGGGCCGCAAACAGTGCGGCTCCCGTGGTTGTCAGCGCCAGGCGCAGGGGCCTAGTCATGGCTTTCGGTGCTGTCAGCCGCATCGTCATGGTCGGCGTCGGCTTCGTCGTCCTGATGCTCTTCGCTACCGGCGTGCATCACGTCGAGGATGTATTCCGGAATGTCGTCCATGGAGAATTTCGCCTGCTCTTCCGGGCTGTGCGCGAAGGCAACGATGGCCGCAAGTTCCGCGCCGGTCAGTTCGATCTGGCCGCCGAGTTCCTCTTCCTGCATGTAGATCATTGCGCCGGCGCCGCGCCACATACGGGCCGCGAATTCGAACGGGTTCATCGGGCCGCTATCTTTGTCAAAATCGAGAATGGGCGCATCCTCGCCACCGATGCCGTTGACCGAGTGACAGACCACACAGCCTTTCGAGGCGAACAGTGTGCGGCCGAGCGCGGCGTCGAAATCCGGCATCAGCAGCTCGGTGCCTGCACTGGCTGCGCCGCCGAGGGTTCCGGCGATCAAAAGGGCTGTTGCGGGGATAATCGATTTAACCATGGTTTTCTCCGATTCTGGTTATGGTGCCATGCACAAAACACCTATGGCTTATATTCTGAATGATATGGATCAAATAAGCACAGCTATTCACAGGGCGAGAGTTCACAGTTTCGTGAGCGCCCTTGAATTGCGTGAAATCCGCTATTTTCCGTGGCGGCAAAAAGGGCGGAAAAATCCACAGGAATGATGCAGGGCTATTGCCTCTGGCGGAACGGGCGCGGGGCGTTTATGTTTTCGCGACCTTTCGAGCGGAGAAACACATGCCCTTTACCCTTTGCACATGGAACATCAACTCGGTCCGGCTGCGCGAGCCGCTGGTGCTGAAACTGCTGGAGGAAGAAGCGCCGGACGTGTTGTGTTTGCAGGAGTGCAAATCGCCGGTGGACAAAATCCCGACGGAGAATTTCGCGGCGCTGGGCTACACCCTGATCGCGCGCGGGCAGAAGGGCTATAACGGGGTGGCGATCCTGTCCCGCCTGCCGATGGAGGATGCGGGGCATCGGGATTTCTGCGCGAAGGGCGACGCACGCCATGTCGCCGGGCGGCTGGAAAACGGGGTGACGATCCACAACTATTATATCCCTGCGGGGGGCGATGTGGCGGATCGCGAGGTCAATGACAAGTTCGGGCACAAGCTCGACTTCCTGACCGAGATGCGCGACTGGTTCGGGGCGGACAAGCCGGAAAAATCGGTGCTGGTCGGGGACCTGAATATCGCCCCGCGCGAGGATGACGTCTGGGACCACAAGAAGCTGCTGAAAGTCGTGAGCCACACACCTGTCGAGGTCGCGCATATGGCCGAGGTGCAGGAAGCGGGCGACTGGGTGGATATCACGCGGCAGGATATTCCGGAGGGCAAGCTCTATAGCTGGTGGTCCTATCGGGCGAAGGACTGGGACGGCGCAGACAAGGGGCGGCGGCTGGATCATATCTGGGCGACCTCGGATATTTCGGCCTCGGGCCATTCGAGCCGCGTTCTGCGCGCGGCGCGGGGCTGGGAGCGCCCGTCGGATCACGCGCCGTTATTCGCGACATTTGACCTATGATC
>WFTU01000310.1 GCA_015485375.1 Paracoccaceae bacterium
AGGAAGTTTCCACCATCAAGGAATACCAGAAAAACCTTGGTATCGAAAAATTCGTCGACTCGGTTGACTGGGGCATGTTCTTCTTCCTGACCAAACCGATCTTCGCGCTGCTCGATTTCCTCTACAAACTGATCGGCAACATGGGCTGGGCCATTATCGGCCTGACCCTGATTATCAAGGCGCTGCTGTTCCCGCTGGCCTATAAATCCTACGTTTCCATGTCGAAGATGAAGAAACTGCAGCCGGAAATGGAAGCGCTGAAGAAACGCGTCGGCGACGACAAGGCCGCCATGCAGAAGGAAATGATGGAGCTTTACAAGAAGAACAAGGTGAACCCCGCCTCGGGCTGTCTGCCGATCTTCCTGCAGATCCCGATCTTCTTCTCGCTCTACAAGGTGCTGTTCGTCACCATCGAGATGCGCCACGCCCCGTGGATCGGCTGGATCAAGGACCTTTCGGCCCCCGACCCGACCTCGATCCTCAACCTCTTCGGCCTGCTGCCGTGGGATGCTCCGGGACCGGAAAGCTTCCTCGCCGTCCTGTCCATCGGCGTGCTTCCGATCCTGATGGGTATCACCATGTGGCTGCAGCAGAAACTGAATCCGGCCCCGACAGACAAGACACAGGCCATGATCTTTGCCTATATGCCGTGGGTATTCATGTTCATGCTCGGCAGCTTTGCCTCGGGTCTGGTGCTTTACTGGGTGGCCAACAATACGATCACCTTCACGCAGCAGTATCTGATCATGCGCTCGCAGGGTGTGAAACCGGACATCTTCGGCAACATCATGTCGTCCTTCAAGCGTAACAAAGCGGACTAGATCGTGGCGCGCGTCACCCATATCTGGCGCCACCCCGTAAAAGCGCTGGGCCGCGAGGCCGTGGAACGTGCGGTCCTGACAAAGGATCGCACGATGCCGTTCGACCGTGTCTGGGCGATAATTCAGGAGGGCAGCGATTTCGACCCTGCCAACCCCGCATGGGTGTCAAAGAAAGCCTTCAATCAGGGCGCCAAGACGCAAAGTTTCATGGCCATCCGCTGCGCCTTTGACGACACAAGCGGGCAGATCACCCTGACCCACCCCGAGCGGCCGGAAATCACGCTGAACCCCGATACAGACGCCGAAGCACTGGTCGCATGGATCAAACCGCTGGTCCCCGCCGACCTGCCGCAACCCGTCGGCGTGGCCAAGCTGGAGGGCAACAGCCTGACCGATCAGGAAGCCCCCTATATCTCGGTCATCGGCACCGCCTCGCTGGCGGCCCTGTCCGCAGCCGCGGGCAAACCGCTGGAACAGGAACGCTTCCGCGCCAATATCTGGCTGGACGGTCTGGAACCGTGGGCAGAGTTTGACTGGATCGGCAAGGACATCCGCATCGGCACCGCCACCCTGCGGGTGGAGGCCCGCACCGGCCGCTGCATCGCCACCACCGCCGATCCGAACACCGGCGTGCCGGATGTCGAGACGCTGGCCGTATTGCGCAAGAACTGGGGCCACCGCGACCTCGGCGTTTTCGCCCGCGTGATCAAATCCGGCGAAGTGGCCCTCAACGACACAATGGAGGTCCTATGACCATCGCCTTCCCGATCGCCGAAAAACCGGATGCCGCAGCCATCGAGGCAGGGCGCAAGCTGTTCGCCGGAAACTCCGATTTCCTCAAGGGCGTCGTCGACATGGCCGGCGTCCCCCCCGCCGACCGGATGGAGATCTGCTTTGCCGGTCGCTCGAATGTCGGCAAATCCAGCCTGATCAACGCGCTCACGGGGCGCAAGGCTCTGGCGCGGACCTCGAACACACCGGGGCGCACGCAGGAAATCAACTATTTCACCCTGCTGGACAGCCACTATCTGGTCGATCTGCCGGGCTACGGTTTCGCCAATGCCCCCGTTCCGGTGGTGCAGAAATGGCAACGCCTGCTGAAGGCCTACCTCTCCGGCCGCGCCACCCTGCGCCGCGTCTTTCTGCTGATCGACGCCCGCCACGGCGCCAAGGATGTGGACGAGGAAATCATGCAGCTGCTCGACCGCGCCGCCGTCACATTCCAGGTTGTGCTGACCAAGGTCGACAAGCTGAAAAAGGCCGAGCAGGACAAGAATATCGACGCCCTGCGCAAGGTGCTGGCCAAACACCCCGCCGCCTATCCCGAACTGATCCTCACCTCCTCGACCAAGGGCGAGGGGCTGGAAACCCTGCGCGCCATCATCGCAACGATGGAGTAGTGTTTGGCGCCCGAAACCGCTAAACAGGTGCCAAAGGAGACCCCGATGGAGATTCAGAAAGCCATGAACAGCGACTGGTTTGCCACCGCAAGAACCCTGTCCGAGGCGCTGCCCTACCTGCAGCGCTATGACGGTGCCGTCGTGGTCATCAAATTCGGCGGCCACGCCATGGGCGACGACGCGGCGATGGAAAAATTCGCCCGCGACATCGTGCTGATGAAACAGGTCAACGTGAACCCCGTGCTGGTGCATGGCGGCGGCCCGATGATCAACGAGATGCTGGAGCGCCTGAACGTCGAGACCTCCTTCGTCGACGGCAAACGGGTCACCGACCGCGAAACCATGAAAGTGGTGGAAATGGTCCTCTCCGGTTCCGTGAACAAACGCATCGTGGCGGCAATCAACAAACAGGGCGGCAAGGCCGTGGGCCTGTCCGGCAAGGACGCCAACCTGATGGTCTGCGAACCGGCGGACGAAAAACTCGGCTTCGTTGGCGAGCCGACAACCATCAATCCCGCTGTGCTTGATACCTTCCTCGAAAGCGACCTGATCCCCGTCATCGCCCCCATCGGCGTCGGCAAGGCGGGCGAGACCTACAACATCAACGGCGACACCGCCGCCGGTGCCATTGCCGCAGGGCTGAAGGCAGACCGCCTGCTGCTGCTCACCGATGTGGCGGGGGTGAAGGACGCGGACGGCAACGTCATCACCGACCTCACCTCGGAACAGGTGAAAACCCTGACGGACGAGGGCGTGATTGCCGGCGGCATGATCCCGAAAACCCAGACCGCGATGAAGGCGCTGGAGGGGGGCGTGCGCGCCGCTGTCATTCTCGACGGCCGCGCCCCGCATGCCTGCCTGCTGGAGCTGTTCACCGAACACGGCGCCGGCAGCCTGATCCGCGACTGACAGATCGTAAACCTTTCGTGTGGTGTCTTGCAATCGGCGCAATCGTCGCCAATTGTGGGCGCAAACGTGTTTAACCGAAAAGAAATGTAAAATGGAAAACGAAGCCACAATCCGCCTGTCCGTGTTCCTCGGCCTGTTCGTGCTGTTCGCGGTGATCGAGGCGATCATCCCCGGCAAGGCCCGCGTGGAAACCCGCAAGCGCCGCTGGGTTGCCAACTGGGGCCTGTCGATCCTCAACACCCTGACCATCAACCTGATGGCGTGGATCCTGCCGGTGCTGGCCGTCGGTGCCGCCATCGACGCCGCCAACAACGGCTGGGGCCTGTTCAACAACATCGACCTGCCCGCGTGGCTGGAGATTATCGCCGCCATGCTGATCCTCGATTTCGCCATCTGGTTCCAGCACCTGATCACCCATAAAATCCCGATCCTCTGGCGTCTGCACCAGGTGCATCATGCCGACCGCGACATGGATGTCTCCACCGCCATCCGCTTCCACCCGATCGAGATCGCGCTCTCCATGGGCCTGAAAATCGGTCTGGTCTATCTGCTCGGCCCCGCAACCATTGCCGTGATCCTGTTCGAGATCATCCTCAACGGCTCCGCCCTGTTCAACCACGCCAACATCAAGCTGCCGAAAAAAGTGGATGCCGTCGTGCGCCTGCTGCTGGTGACGCCGGATATGCACCGCGTCCACCACTCGAACCTGCGCGAGGAACACGACAGCAACTACGGTTTCTCGCTCTCGATCTGGGACCGGATGTTCCGCACCTATGTGGCGCAGCCGAAAAAAGGCCATGACGACATGACCGTCGGTCTGCGCTGGCAGGATGATCGCCCCTCCAACCTGTTCTGGGATCTGAAACTGCCGTTTACCAACAAATAGCCCTTGCCTTTCCCGCGACCCTGCCGCAGCCTTGTGGCAGGGTTTTTCCTTTGAAAGGGCAAGAGATGAAAAAACTGATCCTCATGCGCCACGCCAAATCCTCCTGGTCGGAGGAGGACATTCAGGACATCTCGCGCAGCCTGAACGAACGCGGGAAAAAGGGCGCGGCGCTGCTCGGCGAATGGATGGAGAAATCCGGAAACACGCCGGATATGGTCATCACTTCCGCCGCCACCCGCTGTCAGGAAACATGGAACGGCGTGGCCGCCAGCCTGTCGCAAAAACCCGAAGTGCTGATCGAGCGCGATCTCTATATGGCCGGCCCCGGGGAAATCCTCGAACTCCTGCGCAGCCGCGCCAAGGGCGACACGGTCATGGTGCTGGCCCACCAGCCCGGTATCGGCCTGCTGGCCCGCGAAATGCGCGTGGACCCGCCCCCCGCGCACGAGGCTTTCAACAAATACCCCACCGGCGCGACCACGGTGCTGGAACTGCCGATCGACGACTGGTCACAGATCGTCCCGGGCATTGCCCATCTCGAAGATTACGTCACCCCGAAGGCACTGGGAATCTAGCGCAGGTCCAGATTTTCCAGCCGCGCCGTTACAGCGGTGTTGGTGTCGTCGCTATCGGCCGAAACCGCCAGCCCGACCAGCACCCCCGGTTCGCTGCCAAAAGCCCGCCGGTAGTCCGCGGCCAGATCAACGCTCTCGCGGAAATCCCCCGTGCCCGCCTTGCGCAGCGGCACCATCATCGTTCTTCCGGGCTGGAACGGACTGTCGAGCACCGTGCCACGCGGATAATCCCCGCCCCAGACATAGACCAGCGTGCGCATCGACCTGTTGCCGAAAATCCTGCGCGCCGAGGCATTGGCCAGCTTCTCTGCCTGATCCGCATCGACAAACACGAAATAGAGCGAGATATTCCGGTCATCCACCCCTTTGACGGTCAGGTCCGTCGCCGGAACCGACTGTGACACCGCCCACTCCCACGAGGCCTTGTCCGCCTGCCAGTGGCCGCGCGGCACGGGGCGATAGATCATCGAAACGGAATCCTGCGACCCGATCCCGATAAAACTGCCCCCCAGCTCGTAGGTATTGGGCGACAGGCGCAAAAACCCCTGCTGTTTCCAGTTGCCGTCAAAGGCAATGTCATTGGCCAGCGCAGGGGTCGCCAGCATGGCCAGTGCGGCAAGGGCAGGTGTCAATAAACGCATTTAAGGTCTCCACAAATTTTCGGGGCAGCAAATGCCGCCCCTTTTCCCGCTCAATTTACAAAATTATCAGGTAAAATGAACTCAACTAACCGTGAGTGCGCGGAAATCCCCGCTCAGGCCTTGATAAAGGTGCCGTTGTTCAGCTCCCGCACCGCCTGTTTCAGCTCCTCGCGCGTGTTCATCACAATCGGCCCGTGCCACGCCACCGGCTCCTTCAGCGGCGCGCCGGAGACGAGCAGAAACCGGATGCCCTCCGGCCCCGCCTGCACGGTTACCTCGTCCCCGCTGTCGAACTGCACCAATGTGCGGTTGCCGGACATGTCGCGGATGTTGACCTCCTGCCCCGCGACCTCCTTTTCCACGCGCACGCCGGTAGGGTCCGAAGCATCGCGGAACGTCCCCGCCCCCTCGAAGATATAGGCAAACACATTGCGGTAGGTATCGACGGCGAAGCTCTTGCGCACGTTCGGCGGCACATAGACATCCAGATACTGCGGCTCCGCCGCGATCCCGTCCACCGGCCCGCGCTTGCCCCAGAACTCGCCGATGATCACTTTCACCCGCGTGCCGTCGTCATCAATAATCTCGGGAATTTCCCCGCCCGGCACGTCCTGATAATTCGGCGCGGTCATCTTCAGGCTCGCCGGCAGATTGGCCCAGAGCTGGAACCCGTGCATCTGCCCCCGCGCGTTTCCGGCCGGCATTTCCTGATGCATGATGCCGGAACCCGCCGTCATCCACTGCACATCCCCCGCCCCCAGAACGCCCTTGTTGCCGAGGCTGTCACCATGTTCCACCGAACCGGCCAGCACATAGGTGATCGTCTCGATCCCGCGATGGGGATGCCACGGGAAACCGCGCTCGAAACCGGCAGGGTCGTCGTTGCGGAAATCGTCAAACAGCAGAAACGGGTCGAGCATCGTCGGCTCGTGAAAGCCGAAAGCGCGATGCAGATGCACGCCGGCCCCCTCGATGGTCGGGGTGGCCGGCGTTTCGGATTTTACAGGACGGAAGGACATATCATTCCCTTTCACATGGAAAACTTTCCAGTGAAGGTAACCCCTCCGCCCTGTTGTGCAATAGCAACCTCGCACACAAAGCGGTGAACGCGCTACAGCCCCTTGGAACGGTAGCTCGCCGCAACGCGGTTGATCGACACCAGATAGGCGGCGATCCGCAGGTCGTTCACCTTGTCGTTCGTGTGCCAGACCTCGCGCATCGACTGGTAGGATTCCCGCATGGTGTCATCCAGCCCCGAGCGCACCAGTTCCAGCTCTCCGGCCCCGCGCAGATACTGCCGCTTGAAGTTGTCGGACAGCTCCCAGGTAATCGCCGGATCCTCGCTCAACCGCTGCAACTCGTCCAGCAACAACTGGTGGCGCGCCTCTTCCTGACGGCGCTGGATACGACCAAAGCGGATATGGCCGAGGTTCTTGACCCACTCGAAATAGGACACCGTCACACCGCCGGCATTGGCATACATGTCGGGGATAATCACCACGCCCATTTTGTTGAGGATCTCGTCAGCACCCGCCGTCACCGGCCCGTTCGCCGCCTCGATAACCATCTTGGCCTTGATGTTTTTCGCGTTGTTGAGGTTGATAACCCCCTCCATCGCCGCCGGAATCAGGATATCGCATTCGTCTTCCAGCACCGCCGCGCCTTCCTCGACATAGGTGCCGCCCGAAAAACCCTTCACGCCGCCGGTCAGGGCGATGTGTTCCTTCAGGAACTCGATCTCCAGCCCGTCGGGATTGAGAACCGCCCCGTCCCGCTCGATCACCGCCACAACCTTGCAGCCGTCCTCCTCGGACAGGAATTTCGCAGCGTGGTAGCCCACATTGCCCAGCCCCTGCACGATCACCGTCTTGCCGTCGAGCGTGCCGGACATGTTCGCCTTGGCCTTGTCTTCCTCGTAGCGGAAGAACTCGCGCAGCGCATATTGCACCCCGCGCCCTGTGGCCTCCACGCGCCCCTGGATACCGCCGCCATTGATCGGCTTGCCGGTCACACAGGCGGCCGCGTTGATGTCGGTGGTGTTCATGCGGCGGTACTGGTCGGTGATCCACGCCATCTCGCGCTCGCCGGTGCCCATGTCGGGCGCGGGCACGTTCTGCGAGGGGTTGATCAGGTCGCGCTTGATCAGCTCGTAGGCAAAGCGCCGCGTGATCAGTTCCATTTCATGCACGTTCCACTCGCGCGGGTCGATCCGCAACCCGCCCTTGGAGCCGCCAAACGGCGTCTGCACCAGCGCACATTTATAGCTCATCAGCGCCGCGAGCGCCTCGACCTCGTCCTGATTGACACCCATGGCGAAACGG
>WFTU01000311.1 GCA_015485375.1 Paracoccaceae bacterium
GCAACTGCCCGTGGCCGACATCGAGCGCATAGACCCGCGTCGCGCCATTAGCCAACAGAACCTCGGTAAAGCCGCCGGTGGATGCTCCAACATCCAGTGCTACAGCTCCCTCAGGCGACAGGTCGAATTCCTCGAGCGCGTGCGCCAATTTCAACGCCGCGCGCGAGACCCACGGGTTGGGGTTGCCGGTGAGTGCCAGCTTTGCGTCCCCGACCTTTTGCGACGGTTTTTTGGCCACCTTGCCATCCACCAGAACCACGCCCGCCGAGATCAGAGCCTGCGCGCGGGACCGGCTGTCTGCCAGTCCCGCGCTTACCAATGCCTGATCCAGCCGTAGTGTCATTCGTCCGTTCCGATAAATCCGCCCGACTGCCGGTTCCAGAAACCGGCATAAAGGCCGCCTTCTGCCAGCAGATCCTTGTGCGAGCCTTGCTCGGCCACGCGGCCCTTGTCCAGCACAATGATGCGGTCCATCTGGGCGATGGTGGACAGGCGGTGCGCGATGGCGATCACGGTTTTGCCCTCCATGACACCATAGAGGGTGTCCTGAATTGCTGCCTCGACCTCGGAATCGAGCGCGCTTGTCGCCTCGTCCAGCACCAGAATTGGCGCGTCCTTCAGGATTACCCTCGCAATCGCGATGCGCTGGCGCTGGCCACCCGACAGCTTCACGCCCCGCTCGCCAACCTGCGCGTCATAGCCGCGATTGCCGTAGGGGTCCTGCAAGTCGAGGATAAACTCGTGCGCCTCGGCCCGTTTTGCTGCCGCTATCATTTCGGCCTCGGTCGCGTCGGGACGGCCATAAAGGATGTTCGCCCGCACCGAACGATGCAGCAGCGAGCTGTCCTGTGTGACCATGCCGATCTGGCGGCGCAGGCTGTCCTGCGTCACGTCCGCAACCGACTGCCCGTCGATAAGAATCCGCCCCTGTTCGGCGTCGCGGAACCGCAGCAGAAGGTTGACGAGGCTCGACTTGCCGGAACCGGAGCGCCCGATCAGGCCGACCTTTTCGCCCGCCTCGATGGTCAGGTTCACATGATCCAGACCACCCGCGCCCTTGCCATAGTGGTGCGAGAGGTTTTGCACCTCGATTTTCCCTTCGCTCAGCACCAGCTCGGGGGCCGCCGGTTTGTCGTTTACCGAATGCGGGACCGAGATGCTCTGCAAGCCTTCGCGCATCACGCCGGCATGTTCGAACAAACGCACCGTAACCCACATGATCCAGCCGGTCATGCCATTCAGGCGGATAGTCAGGGCCGCGGCTGCCGCAACCTCGCCCACCGAAACCGTGCCTTGCGTCCAGAGCCAGATCGCGGGACCGATCACCCCGACCATCAGGAACCCGTTCAGGGTTGCCAGATTGAAGGTCAGACGCGTCATCAGCCGCAAGAACCGCTGGAACCGCACGCGCTGGCGCTTCATAGCGGAGAGGGCGTAATCCTCCTCCCGCTTGCCATGGGCGAACAGTTTGACGGTTTCGATGTTGGAATAGGCGTCAACAATCCGGCCGGTAACCAGAGATTTGGTTTCCGACATGCGTTCGGAAGCCCGTGCCACGCGGGTCGCGATCCGTTTGACAAACACAATGTAGATCGCGAGCCAGATCGCCATCGGCAACCCGAGCCGCCAGTCGATAGCCGACAGAACCGCAATCGCACCCAGCACATAGGTCGTGGCATACCAGATGCCCTCCAGCGTCATATAGGTGGAGTCCTCCATCGCCGGACCCATCTGCATCACGCGGTTCGCCAGCCGTCCGGCGAAATCGTTCTGGAAGAACTCGCTGGACTGGCCGAGCAGGTGTTTATGCGCCCGCCAGCGCGCCTGTTCCTGCATGTTGCTGGCCAGCGTCTGCTCCAGAAACAGATGGTTCGAGGTGATGACAATCGGGCGCAGCAACAAAACGAATACCGCGGCCAGCAGCAGCTCCAGCCCGTGCGCTGCCCACATGTTTTCAACGCCCGCCGCGTTCATCATGTCGATGATCCGGCCGGAGTAGAAAATCAGACCGCTTTCCATCACTGCCGTCAGAACACCCAGAACCGCCATGACCGGAAGCCATTTGCGAAACGGATGCAGTTGCGTCTTGATGTAGGCCCAGAGCTTCGCCGGAGGGGTTTCCTCCGGAAAAGGGGCAAAGGGATCGACGAGGTTTTCAAATTTCCTAAACATTCTGGCCTCCAACAGGCACGATACGTTCAAAAGTAATACTCAGCCGGAAACCCGGCCAGACAGGGATACGGATGCGGCGCTTGCGCGGCGGTTCGATGACCTGTGGCAAATCGTCGAAATCACGACGGATATAATTCGGGACCGGTCGGCGTCGATTGCCGGGAAACGGATTCGGGGGTAACATTGGACTGCCCTCCGGGGCGTAATAGAGATAACATGTAAATGGAAGTCGCGGGGCTGAATGAACCCGCACGTCAAAGCAGGCTCACCAGATCGCTGAGAGATATCCTGCTTGTGTCATTTACATTCTCCTGTCCAATAATTTGGTCCGGCGTCTATAGCGCGCCATTCTGCCGCAGTCACCCCCTTGGATTCGCGGGCCGATCCATTTAGGACTACCTGTGACGATTTTGTAACAGGGTGACCCGATGACCACAGCCGACATGACAGACGAAAAAGCCCGCGCCTCGGCGTGGTTCCGCGATATCCGCGACCAGATTTGCAGCGCCTTCGAAGGGCTGGAGGACGTGCAGAACGCCGGCCCGCATGCGGACCTGCCCGCCGGACGGTTCGAGCGCAAACAGACCAAACGCGACAATGGCGATGGCACGGATGCCGGTGGTGGCGAGATGTCGGTGATGCGCGGCGGGCGCGTGTTCGAAAAGGTCGGGGTGAATATCTCCACCGTTTACGGCACGCTGGGCGAGGCCGCCCAACGCTCCATGATGGCGCGCCCCGGGCTGGAAGGTCTGGCAGAAGACCCGCGCTTCTGGGCAGCAGGGATCTCGCTGGTGGCGCATATGCGCTCGCCGAAAACGCCCGCGGTCCATATGAACACCCGCATGTTCTGGACCCCGCACGGCTGGTGGTTCGGCGGCGGTGCCGACCTCAACCCGATGGTTGAGCTGCCGGAGGACACCGAGTTCTTCCATGCTCGCCTGAAAGAGGCCTGCGATGCCCACGATCCCGAATACTATCCGAAGTTCAAGGCATGGGCCGACGAGTATTTCATGATCAAACACTGGAACGAGCCGCGCGGGGTGGGCGGCATTTTCTATGACGACCTGAACACCGGCGACTGGGAGGCCGATTTTGCCTTTACGCAGGACGTAGGCCGCGCCTTCCTGAAGGCCTTTATTCCCGTCACCGAAAAACACATGTTCGAAAGCTGGACCGACGAGGACCGCGAGGTGCAACTGGTCA
>WFTU01000312.1 GCA_015485375.1 Paracoccaceae bacterium
CGGTAAAGCGCGTTGTCGTCAAAACCCATTTTCGCGTCGAGGCATTTCAGGTCGCCCTCGTCCGTGACGATCAGCGGGTTGATCTCCAGCATCTCCATGTCTTTTTCGACGTTGGTTCCCTCGAGACGCACAACCAGCGGTACCTTCAGGCCAACCTCTTTCACGGCGGCGACCACGCCCTCGGCGATCACATCGCAGCGCATGATGCCGCCGAAGATGTTCACGAGGATACCTTTGACGTTCGGGTCGGAGGTGATGATCTTGAAGGCCTCGGTCACCTTCTCCTTGGTTGCGCCGCCACCCACATCAAGGAAGTTGGCAGGCTCGGAACCATAGAGCTTGATGATGTCCATCGTTGCCATCGCCAGACCGGCGCCGTTGACCATACAGCCGATCTCGCCGTCCAGCGTGATGTAGTTGAGGTCGTATTTGGAAGCTTCGAGTTCTTTCGGATCTTCCTCGGTCTCGTCGCGCAGGGCCAGAATGTCGGCGTGGCGGTAAAGCGCGTTGTCGTCAAAACCCATTTTCGCGTCGAGGCATTTCAGGTCGCCCTCGTCCGTGACGATCAGCGGGTTGATCTCCAGCATCTCCATGTCTTTTTCGACGAACAGACGGTAGAGGTTCGAAATCAGCTGCACGCACTGTTTGACCTGCTTGCCCTCAAGGCCCAGCGCGAATGCCACGCGGCGACCGTGAAAGGCCGAAAGGCCGGAGGCCGGATCGACCGAGAAGCTGACGATTTTTTCGGGGGTGGAGGCCGCAACCTCCTCGATGTCCATGCCACCTTCGGTGGAGGCCACGAAGGAAATCCGCGAGGATGCGCGATCGACCAGCAGGGCGAGGTAAAGTTCGGTCTCGATACCGGAACCGTCCTCGATGTATACGCGGTTGACCTGTTTGCCTGCGGGGCCGGTCTGGTGTGTGACCAGCGTGCGGCCCAGCATTTTCTGCGCCTCTTCGGCGGCTTCGGAAACCGATTTGGTCAGGCGCACACCGCCCTTGTCACCGGCTTCCGGCTCGATGAAATGGCCCTTGCCGCGGCCACCTGCATGGATCTGTGCCTTGACGACCCAGAGCGGCCCGTCGAGTTCGCCCGCTGCGGTTTTGGCATCCTCGGCTTTCAGAACGACGCGGCCATCCGAAACGGGGGCGCCGAATTCCTTCAGCAGTTGCTTTGCTTGATATTCATGAATGTTCATTCAGCCGATCCCTATCTTTCGTGGTCCGTGGCAGTAATGCGCGAAGGTCTGAAGAAATCGTTGCCTTCGGTCAAAAGGACCATAGGCACGCGCACCCCCTGTTAAAAGGGGATTTGAGCAGGATCACCGGATTATGAGGGGATTTTAAAAGTATGTGATCACAGTTCGGAAAACTGTGATCACATTTGTCAGGCGGAATGATCCGAGCCGCGACTCGCGCTTAGGCCAGCGACGGATCGATCTCTTTACAGGCCGCAACAAGACCGTTCACAGCGTCAACCGACTTGTTCAGCATTGCCTGCTCGTCCTTGTTGAGCTTGATTTCGACGATACGCTCGACGCCGTTGCCGCCGATCACAGTCGGCGCGCCGACGAACAGACCTTTCAGGCCGTAGGCGCCGTCAACATAGGTCGCACAAGGCAGCACGCGTTTCTGGTCTTTCAGATAGGCTTCGGCCATCTGGATCGCCGAAGTCGCAGGCGCATAGAAAGCGGAGCCGGTTTTCAGCAGACCAACAATCTCGGCACCGCCATCACGGGTGCGCTGCACGATGGCGTCGAGTTTGTCCTGCGTGGTCCAGCCCATCTCCACCAGATCCGGCAGCGGAATACCTGCAACGGTGGAGTAACGGGTCAGCGGAACCATTGTGTCACCGTGGCCGCCCAGAACGAAGGCGGTGACGTCTTTGACAGACACGTTGAATTCGTCCGCAAGGAAGTGACGGAAACGGGCAGAGTCCAGAACACCGGCCATGCCGACGATCTTGTTGTGCGGCAGACCGGAGAATTCGCGCAGCGCCCAGACCATGGCGTCCAGCGGGTTGGTGATGCAGATCACGAAGGCATCCGGTGCGTTTTCCTTGATGCCCTCACCAACGGATTTCATGACTTTCAGGTTGATGCCCAGCAGGTCGTCGCGGCTCATGCCCGGCTTGCGGGCGACACCGGCGGTGACGATGCAGACGTCCGCGCCGGTGATGGCGGAATAGTCGTTGGCGCCGGACAGGTCGGAATCGAATCCGTCAACCGGAGCGGCCTCGGCAAGGTCGAGGGCCTTGCCCTGCGGAATGCCTTCGGCGATGTCGAACAGAACGACGTCTCCGAGTTCCTTGAGGGCTGCGAGGTGGGCGAGTGTGCCGCCGATCTGGCCGGCACCGATGAGTGCGATCTTCGCTCTTGCCATGATGCAAGTCTCCTTTTGAGGGTCGAAATCGAGCATTGGATTACGCCTCTGTGCGCGATTCCGCAAGTGCGAAGGAATGTGCGCTCCGAATTTCAACCGGATAGCGCTCGACATCGACGCAACATAGTTGCTGCAAATCCTTTCCCTGCGAAATTTTATCACAAAGCATCTTGCGCGCCGCCTGAAAACAAGGCTATTTGTTGCAGCGCAATATCAACAGGGAGCCAGCCATGTCCTCGCAGAATTTTCTCTTCCGCTCTGTCCTTTACATGCCCGGCTCCAAGTCGCGCGCGCTGGAAAAGGCGAAAACGCTGGATGCGGATGCCTTGATTCTAGATCTCGAGGACGCGGTGTCACCGGACGAAAAACCCCTGGCGCGGGATCTTGTCTGCGAGGCCGTCAAGGCAGGGGGCTTTGGCGAGCGCACTGTGATTGTCCGCATCAACGGGCTCGACTCCGAATGGGGCCGCGAGGATTTGCGGCGGGCCTGTCATGCCGGACCGGACGCCATACTGGTGCCGAAGGTCAGCACGCCGCAAGACCTTCGCGACATCGAAATCCTGATGGAACAGTTCGGCGCCCCGAAATCCACCCGCATCTGGGCAATGATGGAAACCCCTCTGGGGATCCTGAATGTTCAGGCCATCGCCTGCTCGACCAAACGCCTGCAGGGGCTGGTCATGGGCACCAATGATCTGGTCAAGGAACTGGAGGCCGCGCACACACCGGACCGCACGCCGGTTCTGGCCTCATTGTCCATGTGCCTGCTCGCGGCGCGGGCCTACGGGTTGGTTTGCGTGGACGGGGTTTATAATGCCTTCAAGGACGACGAGGGGCTGCGCGCCGCCTGCGAACAGGGTCGCGACATGGGATTCGACGGCAAAACCCTGATCCATCCGGCGCAACTTTCCGTGACCAACGAGGTCTTTGCCCCCTCGCAAGACGATCTGGAACAGGCGCAGGCCTATATAGACGCCTACGACGCGGCGAAAGCCAAGGGCGAGGGCGTGGCGGTCGTAAACGGTCGCATTGTCGAGAATTTGCATGTAGAAACGGCCCGCAAACTGCTGGCAAAAGCGGCGATGATCGCGGCGCGGCAGTCATAAAAAGGGGAATGACATGACAATGCTGTATATCGGGCTGGCCCTCTGGGTGCTTGGCCATTTTTTCAAACGCATGGCGCCGGATCTGCGCGCCAACATGGATAAAACTCTGGGCGTGATGCCCTCCAAGGCCGTGATGGGGCTCGTTCTGCTGGCCGCCACCATCCTGATGGTCAAGGGCTTCAAGGCTGCCCCCGAGGAGGTAGTCTACCTGCCGCCGACATGGGGCGTTTACGTCAACAATGTGCTGATGCTGGTCGCTGTGTTTCTGCTGGGCGCAGGCAAAGGCAAAGGGATCGCGCGCGAGAAGATCCGCCACCCGATGCTGACCGGTATCATCGTCTGGTCGGTGGCGCATCTGCTGGTGAACGGCGATATGGCCTCGATCGTGCTGTTTGGCGGGCTGGGTCTCTGGGCGATTGCCAATATGCTGCTCATCAACATGCAGGCCGGTGCGTGGGAACGCCCGACCGGCGGCACTATCAAGGGTGACATCCGCACCGCCGTGATTGCCATCGTGCTTTACGGCATCATCGTCGCCATTCACACTTATATCGGCCCCTCGCCGTTCGGAGGAAACTGATGCTTGTCTATCGATTGCTGACCGAGGACGACACCTCGGCGTTCTGTCACAAGGTTACCGAGGCCCTCTCGAAGGGCTGGTCGCTGCATGGCGATCCCACCATGTCCTTTGATTCCGCCCGCGGCGTCACCCGCTGCGCGCAGGCCGTGGTCAAGGAATATGACGGGGAATATTCGCCGGATATGAAACTGGGAGCCGTCTAGAATGAGCAAGACAAGCACGGGCAATTTTTTCGAGGATTACACTGTCGGTCAGATCCTGACCCATGCGGTGCCGCGCACGATCTCGGGCGGGGAGCGGGCGGTATATACCGCGCTCTACCCGACGCGGTTCGCGCTGTATTCCTCGGACGAATTTGCCCGCGCTTGCGGCCTGCCCGAAAGCCCGATCGAGGATCTGGCGGCGTTTCACGTGGTGTTCGGGAAATCCGTACCGGATGTTTCGCTGAACGCCGTTGCCAACCTCGGCTATGCCGAGGGGCGGTTTCTGAAGCCCGTTTATGCGGGTGACACGCTTGTGACCACCTCGGAGGTGATCGGGTTGAAACAGAACTCGAGTGGCAAAACCGGCGTGGTCTGGGTGCGCTCCACCGGACGGAACCAGCATGGCGAGGTGGTGCTGGAATATGTGCGCTGGGTGATGGTGCGCAAACGTGATCACAATGCTCCCGCACCGGAAACCGTCATTCCCGACCTGAAAACGGAACTCGCAGCCACCGATCTGGCGATCCCCGAGGGGCTGGATTTCGGCGATTACAATTTCGATCTGGCGGGCGAAAATCACCGCTGGGGCGACTATGAAACCGGCGAGAAAATCGACCATGTGGATGGCGTAACCATCGAGGAAGCCGAACATATGCTCGCGACCCGCCTGTGGCAGAACACCGCCAAAGTGCATTTCGATGCCACCAACCGGCCGGACGGCAAACGCCTGATTTACGGCGGGCACGTGATTTCGATGGCGCGGGCGCTGTCTTTCAACGGGCTGGCCAACGCGCAGATGATTGTGGGCATAAATGCCGGCGCGCACGCCAATCCGTGCTTCGCCGGTGACACGGTGCGCGCATGGTCCGAAGTGCTGGACAAGGCGGAAATCAGCGACAGTATTGGTGCGTTACGTTTGCGTCTGGTTGCGGTCAAAGGATCTGCAAGCGGGTTCCCGCTGCGGAGCGAGGATGGAAAATATGCGCCGGAAGTGTTGCTTGATCTCGACTATTGGTGTTTGATTCCCCGTTAATAGAGGAATCATTATGAACAAAATTATTACCCTGTCTATCGCTTGCCTGATGATCGCCGGCGCGGCCTTCGCACAGAAAACCACCGACAAGTCGGCGGGAAAACTGTCCGGCGCATCAAAAGAAATCCCTTTCAGCATTGATACAATGAGCTATGTCGAAGGAAACGTGTTGGCGACATTCTACCACGAATTCGGCCACGCCCTGATCGACCTTATGGAGTTGCCGGTGTTTGCCCGCGAGGAAGATGCCGCCGACAGCTTCGCGCTTGTGCTGACCGAAATCCTGCATGATCCGCTGCGCGCCGAACAGATTACCTGGGCCAGCGCCGACCAGTATGTGCAGATCGCCCGCAAATCCAAAGGCGCGGAGCTGGATTTCTCGGACACCCACGCGCCGGATATGATGCGGTATTACACGTTGATCTGCCTGTATTACGGTGGCGACGTCGATGCCCGCGAGGGGTTTGCCGAAGACAACGCCCTGCCACAGGACCGCGCCGATTTCTGCGAGGAGGAACGCGACATGGTGCAGAATGCCTGGACACGGGTGCTGCGCCGGATCGAACGGGACAAGCCCGGTGCCGACTGGCTGGTCGTGCGCGACGTGGATGAATCCTCCGACCCTTACGTCGTGGCCGCGCAACAGATCGTCCGTGAGTCCGTCGCGATCCTGAATGAAACCTACAACCCCGGATTCACGGTCAATGTCGATATGGTCAACTGCGAGGAGGACAACGCCTTCTATGATCCTGACGACCAGACGATCATCATGTGCAACGAATATATATCTCCGCTGACACGCTCATTCTCGCCTTTGTGATCACCATTTAAAATATCGTGATCACAAAATGGCGGATTCGGAATTTGAATCCCGATGTTTTCGGGTTAACACTGGGAAACCGGCCGGACAGACGATAGCATCGCCGCAAATTTGGCGACGCGGAAGGATTTCGCGATTGTGCCGGAATTCTACTATCTACGGGAGAGAGCCATGTCTGACGTAAATCGGGGCGACCGGCCGTTATCGCCGCATCTGTCGGTATATCGTCCGCAAATGTCGATGATCACCTCCATCACCCACCGGATCACCGGCGTTGGCATGACGCTGGCACTGGTCTGGATCGTGTGGTGGTTTCTGGCGCTCTCGACCGGTCCGAACAGCTTC
Organism: Paracoccaceae bacterium; assembly: GCA_015485375.1. Lineage (GTDB taxonomy): Bacteria > Pseudomonadota > Alphaproteobacteria > Rhodobacterales > Rhodobacteraceae > NORP23. The sequence continues at coordinate 6,470 of WFTU01000312.1, forward strand.
GGGGCTATCGACGGATCGCTAACCAGCTGGTTCGGCATTCTTGTTCTGGTCGGCTCGCTCTGGGCGCTGTCCTATCACTTCTGCAACGGTATCCGGCATCTGTTCTGGGACATGGGCTATTGCCTAGAAAAGGAAACCGCGCAGAAAACCGGCGTCGCTGTTTTCGCCGCCTCGGTCGTCCTGACCATTGTCATCCTGCTGATCGCCTGAGGGGAAACGACATGAGCTATCTTACCGACAGAAAACGCGTCATCGGCCTCGGGTCCGCCAAGGAAGGCGTCCAGCACTTCACCATGCAGCGGATTACGGCCATCGCGCTGCTGCCGCTGGCCGTGCTGTTCGTGATCCCCTTCGCCCGCAACCTCGGTGGCGAATACGAAAATGTCCTGCACAGCTATGGCCACCCGTTCAATGCGATTGTCGCCATCCTGTTTTTCCTGACCGCCTTCACCCACCTGCGCCTCGGCTTGCAGGTGGTGATCGAGGATTACGTCCACGGCAAAGCCCTGCGCACCACATTGCTGCTCGGCAACACGCTGTTCTGCTGGCTGTTCATCGCACTCGGTATTTTCGCCGTTCTGAAAATCGCCCTCTAGGCTCCGGAGTTTCCAATGTCTTCTTACGAATATACCGATCACACTTATGACGTTGTCGTAGTCGGCGCCGGTGGCGCAGGTTTGCGCGCCACGCTGGGCATGGCCGAACAGGGTTTGAAAACCGCCTGTGTGACCAAGGTTTTCCCGACCCGTTCGCACACGGTTGCGGCGCAGGGCGGGATTGCCGCCTCGCTGTCCAACATGGGACCTGACAACTGGCAGTGGCACATGTATGACACCGTGAAGGGCTCCGACTGGCTCGGCGATACCGACGCGATGGAATATCTGGCGCGTCAGGCCCCGAAGGCGGTTTACGAGCTTGAACACTATGGCGTGCCATTCTCGCGCACCGAAGAGGGCAAAATCTACCAGCGCCCGTTCGGCGGCCACACCACCGAATTCGGCGAAGGCCCCCCCGTGCAGCGCACCTGTGCCGCTGCCGACCGTACCGGCCACGCCATGCTGCATACGCTTTACGGCCAGTCGCTGAAACATGACGCCGAATTCTTCATCGAATATTTCGCCATTGACCTGATCATGTCCGACGACGGCCAGTGTCAGGGTATTCTGGCATGGAAGCTCGACGACGGCACCCTGCACCGTTTCAACGCCAAAATGACCGTTCTGGCAACGGGTGGCTACGGTCGCGCCTTCTTCTCCTGCACTTCGGCGCACACCTGCACCGGTGACGGCGGCGGGATGCTCGCGCGTCAGGGTCACGCGCTTCAGGACATGGAGTTCGTGCAGTTCCACCCGACCGGTATCTACGGTGCCGGCATGCTGATCACCGAGGGCGCGCGCGGCGAAGGCGGGTATCTGACCAACTCCGAAGGCGAGCGCTATATGGAACGCTACGCGCCGACCTACAAGGATCTGGCCTCGCGCGATGTGGTTTCGCGCTGCTCGACAATCGAGATCCGCGAAGGGCGCGGCGTTGGTCCGAACAAGGATCACGTCTATCTACACCTCGACCACCTGCCGCCGGAAACGCTGGCGCTCCGTCTGCCGGGTATTTCCGAAAGCGCGAAAATCTTCGCCGGTGTCGATGTCACCAAGGAACCGATTCCGGTTCTGCCGACGGTCCATTACAACATGGGCGGTATTCCGACCAACTATCACGGCGAGGTTCTGGCCCCGACCGAAGATGACCCCGATCGCGTCTTGCCCGGCCTGATGGCTGTGGGCGAGGCCGGTTGCGCCTCGGTCCACGGTGCCAACCGCCTCGGATCCAACTCCCTGATCGACCTCGTGGTGTTCGGCCGTGCCGCTGCCATCCGCGCAGGGGAAATCGTCGATCCGAACGAGAAAAATGCGCCGCTCAACGAAGCATCCCTCGATAAGGCAATGGAGCGTTTCGACGGTCTGCGCCATGCGGACGGCGCGATCCCTACTGCCGAGCTGCGCCTCGAAATGCAGAAAACCATGCAGAACGACGCGGCCGTGTTCCGCTCCTCCAAATCGCTGGCCGAGGGTGTCGAGACAATGTCCGGCGTTGCCGCGAAGCTCTCCGACCTCAAAGTCACCGACCGTTCGCTGGTCTGGAACTCCGACCTGATGGAGACGCTGGAGCTGACCAACCTGATGCCGAACGCGCTGGCAA
>WFTU01000313.1 GCA_015485375.1 Paracoccaceae bacterium
CTTACGTCATGTTCGAGGAACTCGACCTGACGCCCTTCGGCAACCGCATCCCGCAGCTGTCCTTCGAGGTGTTCCGGCCTTTGATCGAGGCGGATTCGGTTGAGGGCATGCTGAAGGCGGTGACGCTGATCCCCGGCACCGGGGAGTTTGTTTATGGCACGACACCGGTTTTACGCGGGTCAGGTGGCTCGACGGCCTCCGAGAATGTGCACACGACCAACGGCGTGCCGGATATTGTTGCCGCTCTTGATCAGCTGCAAGCAGCCGCACCCAACATCGAAAGCATCTCCCTGGTGGTCTCGTGGTTCGGCACTGACCTGCGTGCCGGCAATTGCCAGATCATGCCCGGTGTCGAGAATGCCACAAAGCAGACCACCCCCGTCTCCTGGTCGGTGAACGGGGTCAATCGCACAAACGCCCATCAGATCAGTACAGACACCACCGGCAAGCTGGCCTTCGGCGGCACGCCGTCGGACGCAACCATCATTGAGGCGATAAAGGAGATTCGCTCGCGTGGCCTGCGTGTGACCTTCTATCCGTTCCTGTTGATGGATATTCCGGCCGGGAATGTTTTGGCGAGCCCGTATTCCGACAATGCCGCCGGTGTGGGTCAGGATGCCTATCCCTGGCGGGGGCGGATTACCTGTTCGCCGGCGCCCGGGTTTGCCGGCTCGGTGGACAAGACCGCGGCGGCGGGCACGCAGGTCTCGGCGTTTTTCGGGAATGCGTCCGCGGCTGATTTTTCTGTGGCCGGCGAGACGGTTTCATGGATCGGTAGCGGTTCTGACTGGGGCTATCGGCGCTTTATCCTGCATTATGCCCATCTCTGCGCAGTCGCTGGGGGCGTGGATGCCTTCCTTTTGGGCTCGGAGCTCAAGGGGCTGACCACCATCCGCGATGGGGCTTCCAGCTATCCGGCGGTTGCGGAACTCAAACGCCTTGCCGGGGACGTCGCAAACCTCGTGACCATCTCGACTGGCCTGTTCCGCTTTGCTGTTGCCTTCCAGCCGCTCACGCAGCTGCCTGCCTTTCCCGGCGACGAGCCGTCCGGGGTCATCGATTACGGCGGCACCACCTGGGCAACCTTCCCCGATGTGTTCGGGGCCATGCCGAATGCCACTTCGCAGACCACGCTCGACGGCACCGCCAGTGCTGGCGGCACGGTGCTGGTCAATATCGACCTTCTGGCGCTGGGCATCTCGGTTGCCGATATCGATGCGGGCGGGGTCACGCTGGATTTCTCGGCCGTCCAGAATTTCGTCTGGGGCGGGCCATATTTGCAGCTGCGCGCCTTTGGTCTGCCGGATGCAAACGGCACGCCGGATTTTGCACCCGCCTTTGCGCCGCTGATCTTTGATCAACGCACCTATTCGGATGCGACCAACACCATTGTGCCAAACAGCGCCAGCGGAACCGTTCCGCCGGGCAGCCGCTGGGTGCAGCTGCAGATCATCATGACTGACGGGATCACGGTCTCCAACCCATCGGTGCAGTTCTCGCTGGCCAATGCTGCTGTCACCTCGGGCTTTGTCGGCTATGCCGCCGACTGGTCCGAGTATTTCGGCCACCACCCGCAGGATGGCTCGAACGACGTGTTTTTCCACCTTGATCCGCTCTGGGCCTCACCGGATCTGCATTTCATCGGCATCGACAATTACCTGCCCTTGTCGGATTGGCGGGATGGGACAAATCACCTGGATGCGCAGGCCGGTTGGGCGTCGGTCCGGGATCTCGGATATCTCAAGGCCAATATCGAGGGTGGGGAGCAGTTTGACTGGTTCTATGCCAGCACGGCCGACCGCCAGGCGCAAACCCGCACCACCATCGCCGACAGTGCCTATGCCAAGCCCTGGGTGTTTCGGCCCAAGGACATCCGGGCCTGGTGGAGCAATGAGCACTTTGACCGCCCTGGCGGCATCGAGAACCCCACCCCGACCGCCTGGGTGCCCGAGAGCAAGCCGATCCGCTTTACGGAACTCGGCTGTCCGGCGGTCGATCGCGGCACAAACCAACCGAATGTGTTCTATGACCCGAAGTCGTCCGAGAGCGCGCTGCCGTATTTCTCCCGGGGCTGGCAGGACGAGGCGCTGCAGCGGCGCTATCTCGAAGCCATGCTGGGATATTGGGGAGACGCGGCCAAAAATCCTGTCTCAAGTATCACCGGCACGCCGATGATCGACATGGGCGAGGCAGCGGTCTGGACCTGGGATGCCCGACCGTTCCCGGACTTTCCGGCGCGCGAGGACATCTGGGCTGACGCCCCGAACTGGCGGCTGGGTCATTGGCTGAGCGGCAGGCTTGGTGCTGTGGGCCTTGGGGCGCTGGTGCGGGATTTGTGTCGGGCGGCCGGTTTGCCGGATGCATTGGTGGATGTTTCCGAACTCTCGGACATCGTGCCGGGCTTTGTCACCTCCGCGCTGGAAAGCCCGCGCGCGTCCATAGCCACCCTCGCGCGGCATTTCGGCTTCGATGCCATCGAGACCGGCGGCAAGATCGTGTTTCGTGCCCGCGGCCGAGTGGCGGTTGCGACGATTGCGCCGGATCAGATGGTCGGCAATGGGCAAGCCGAGGTCATGGAGCTCACCCGAGGCCAGGAGACGGAACTGCCCCAGGCGCTCAAATGGCAGCTGGTGCGGGCCGATGAAGAATACGACGCGGCCACGGTCGAGGCACGCCGCACAACCGTGCAGGCCGCGCGGGTGTCTTCGGAAAGCTTTCCGCTGGCGGTCAGTCTGGAAGAGGCCGACCGGCGCTGCCGCCGCGCCCTGATGGAGGCCTGGATCGGGCGCGCGACGCTGACGGCAAAGCTGCCGCCTTCGCTGTTGCGGTTGGATCCGGGGGATGTCATCAGCCTCAGCCATGATGGGCGGCTGATCGATTACCGTATCACGCGTGTTGCGGATGCCGGGGCACGCGCCATCGAGGCCATTCGTACCGATGCAAAGGTTTACGATCTTCCGCCCGGACAATATCGGCCGGCAAGCCTGCCGTCGCCGACGGTATTCGGTCCGGCCGAAGTGGCGCTGATGGACCTGCCGCAGTTGCACGACACGGTTCCAGCGCATCGGCCTTACGCGGCGGTGTTCGCAAAACCCTGGTATGGAACCGCTGCCGTCTGGCGCAGCGCCAGCAATTCTGGCTTCGCGCTGCTTGAGACCATCGGACAGCCGGCGCATATGGGTGTATTGGCCGCCGACCTGCCCGCCGGGCCGCTCTGGCGGTTTGATGCGGGCAGCGAGTTGCTGATCGATCTTTCTTCTGGCACGCTGGTCAGCGTCACCGACACCGAGCTTCTGAACGGGGCCAATGCCCTGGCCGTGGAAAGCGCGCCGGGCGTCTGGGAGATCATCCAGTTTGGCGCTGCGGAACTGGTCTCGGCCGGGCGTTATCGCTTGACCCGCCTGCTGCGCGGGCAGCGCGGCACCGAGGATGCCATGGGCAATCCGGCGCCCTCTGGTGCGCGTGTCGTGGTGCTGGACAGTGCAGTGCAATCTTTGCCCATCAGTGAGGCAGATCTCGGACTGCCCTGGAACTGGCGGATCGGGCCGGGCAATGCAGCGCCGACGGACGCAATCATGCAGGCACTGACCTTCACGTCCTCTGGGCGCGGGCTGATGCCCTTTGCGCCGGCGCAGGCCAGGATGCGCAGGCTCGCGAACGGAGATCTCGCGATCCGCTGGCTGCGCCGCGATCGGGCGCTGTCGGCCGACAGCTGGGTGCTGGCCGATGCGCCGATGTCCGAGGCCAGTGAGGCTTATGATCTGGAGATCTTGAGCGGCGGGACGGTGGTGCGCACGGTCACCGGCCTGAACAGCCCGGCTTTCACCTACACCGCCGTCCTGCAGACCACCAATTTCGGCGGACCGGTCAGCAGTGTCGATCTGCGCATTTATCAGGTCGGCGCGCTGGGCCGCGGCGTGCCCTATTCGACCACCCTTACGCTTTTGGAGGCAGTTTGATGACCACCCCCAACCTCGCCCTGCCGCTCTTGGCCGCCGCTCAGGCACAGAAGCATGTCACCGTCAACGAGGCCCTCTCCCGGCTCGACGGGCTGGTGCAACTCTCGGTGATCTCTTCGACGTTGACTTCGCCGCCAGCCAGCCCTGCCGAGGGGGATCGTTACATTGTCGCCGCGGGCGCCACTGGCGCCTGGGCCGGCTGGGACGATTCCATTGCGCTGTTTTCAGGCGGGGTATGGCTGCGGCTGATCCCCCAGACCGGCTGGCTGGCCTGGGATCAGGGTGCGGGTGGGATTGTCACCTATGACAGCGCCACCGGCTGGTCGGCCCTGCAAACAGGGGGCGGTGGGGCCGGTGGGCCGGTGACCTACAACCCCTTCGCCAAGCGCGTCGATATCCCGCTTGCCAGTGATTTTCCGGCGTCGCGGAGCACGACAGGGGCAGCAGGTGCCATCACCGACGATCCCGTCAATGGGCTGACGGTTACGTCAACCTCCGGCACCGAGGCCGCAAGGTACATCGCGACCAAGCCGCTGCCTGCCAACTGGGAGGTGATCGAGTTTGCCTGTTCCTCGGACCAATCCTCCATCACCTGGGGTTCGAACGGCTTCGTGCTGATGGGCGCGGCCGGAACATTCGTGACCATCGGTGTCGGTTCCTATTCCGACATGACCCCGCGGGTGCGCATTCTGAAGTGGAATGCCTCGGGCACCTTCAACAACGCCATCCAGAACGGCCTCATTCTTGAGGGCTGGAGCGCCTACTTCCGCCTGATCCATCGCGGCAGCAAGATCGTCGTTTACCATTCATATTATGGGGCGGCCTGGTCGTGGACCGGCACCATTGATGAAACCGCCGATCTGGGTGGGCCGGCTTTGCACATTGGCCCCTCGGCCAGCCATAACACCACGCTGTTCGTCACGTATTACGCCGACGCGGACATCGTGCCGCAATTCGCGGGCTTTGTGGGAGCAGGTGGCACTGCGCCGGTGCTGGCCGACATGACACTGGCCCAGGCGCCGAGCGGGGCGGCCATTAGCATGCATGTGGTCGAGGAACTGCTGACGGGGCTTGCTGGTGCC
>WFTU01000314.1 GCA_015485375.1 Paracoccaceae bacterium
CATGAACCCCGTTCCGGTCATGCAACTGGTGGAGCTGATCCGCGGCATCGCCACCGACGATGAAACCTACCAGACCCTGAAAAAAGTCGTTGCCGACCTTGGCAAAACCTCCGCCAGCGCCGAGGATTTCCCCGCCTTCATCGTCAACCGCATCCTGATGCCGATGATAAACGAGGCCGTCTATACCCTCTACGAGGGCGTCGGCACGGTCGAGAGCATCGACACCTCGCTAAAACTCGGCGCCAACCACCCGATGGGCCCGCTGGAGCTGGCCGATTTCATCGGTCTGGACACCTGTCTTGCGATTATGAACGTGCTGCATGACGGTCTGGCCGACACCAAATACCGCCCCTGCCCGCTGCTGGTGAAATATGTGGAGGCCGGCTGGCTGGGCCGCAAAACCAAGCGCGGTTTCTACGACTATCGCGGCGAAACGCCGGTGCCGACCCGCTAGAGGGTCCTGACCCTAGGCCAGCGTTTTACTACCCATTTCAAGGTATTTCTTGCGCCGCGCCGCGCGAATATCATCCGGCTCCACGCCGTCGAATTCCGCCAGCATCTCGCTGATCGCCGCACCCACGGCCGCAACCGCCTCGTCGCGATGCCGCTGCGCCCCGCCTTTGGGTTCCGGAATAATCCGGTCCGCGACACCCAGTTTCAACAGATCCTGCGCCGTCAGCCGCAAGGCCTCCGCCGCCTCGCGCATTTTTTCCGCGTCCTTCCACAGGATCGAGGCACAGCCCTCCGGCGAAATCACCGAATAGATCGAATGCTCCAGCATCGCCAGCCGGTCACCGGTCGCAAAGGCCACCGCCCCGCCGGAACCGCCCTCGCCGATAATCACCGAGATCAGCGGCACCTTCACGTTCAGGCATTTCTCCGTCGAGCGCGCAATCGCTTCCGACTGCCCGCGCTCCTCCGCGCCCTTGCCGGGGTAGGCTCCGGGCGTGTCCACCAGCGTCACAATCGGCAGCCCGAAACGGTCCGCCAGATCCATCAGCCGGATCGCCTTGCGATAGCCCTCGGGCCGCGCCATGCCGAAATTCCGCTCGATCCGCGACTGGGTATCGTTGCCTTTTTCATGCCCGATCACCATTACCGGCTGGTCGTTGAAGCGCGCCAGACCGCCCATGACCGCATGGTCATCGGCAAAATTCCGGTCGCCCGCCAGCGGTGTATAATCGGTAAACAGCGCCTCGATATAATCCTTGCAATGGGGCCGGTTCGGATGCCGCGCCACCTGACATTTCTGCCACGGCGTCAGGTTCTCGTAGAGCTTCTCCAGCATCTCCGCCGACTTCGCATCCAGCGCCGCCGCCTCGTCGCTCACGTCCATCTCGTCGCTGGCACGCGCAAGCGCCCGCAGCTCCTCCGCCTTGCCTTCAATCTCCGCCAGCGGTTTTTCGAATTCGAGATAGTTGTGCATTATCGCGCCCCGTTATGACTGTGCCGTCATATATGGCGTCAGGGCACAGCGATTGCAACGGGAAAGCGGTCCGGAAAGGCGCGGGGCCGCCGATAGATTACCCCGTAATCAGTTCCGCCTGCTTCACGATCACCTCGGCCTGCCGGATCGATGCAAGGTCCACCAGACGCCCCTTGTAGACCGCGGCCCCCTGCCCTTCGGCCTCGGCCTGCTTCATGGCCGCCAGAATCTCGCGCGCCTCGGTGATCTGGGCTTCGGAGGGCGTAAACACCTCGTTGGCCAGCGCCACCTGTTTCGGATGAATCGCCCATTTGCCAACCATCCCGAGCGTCGCGGAACGCCGCGCCTGCGCCGTGAACCCCTCGTCGTCCGAGAAATCCCCGAACGGCCCGTCCACCGGCAACAGCCCGTGCGTGCGACACGCCGCAACGATCGCCACGATCGGCGCATGCCACGGATCACCCCAGTGCTTCGCCCCGTCCGGCGTCAGCATATAATAATTCTCCTGCGTGCCGCCGATCCCCGTCGTCTGCATCCCCATCGAGGCCGCATAATCCGCCGCGCCGAGGCTCATCGCCACCATGCGCGGGCTCGCCGCCGCGATTTCCTCCACATGTGCCAGACCGGCCGCCGTTTCGATAATCACCTCGAAGTCGATCTTCTTGGAACGGCCCTTGGCCATCTCGACCGCGCTCACCAGCGCATCGACCGCATAGATATCGCCCGCATTGCCGACCTTCGGGATCATGATCTGGTCCAGCCGCTCGCCCGCCTGTTCCAGCAGCTCCACCACATCGCGATACCAGAATTCCGTATCCAGCCCGTTGATCCGCACCGAGAGCGTCTTGTTGCCCCAGTCGATTTCATTGATTGCCCTGATGATATTCGCCCGCGCCTCCGGCTTGTCCGCCGGCGACACCGAATCCTCCAGATCGAGGTTGATCACATCCGCCGCACTCGCCGCCATCTTCTCGAAAATCGCGGGGCGCGAACCGGGGCCGAACAGTTGGCAGCGGTTGGGACGGGAGGGCGAAGCGGGCTGGACCTTGAAGCTCATGGGAAATCCTCGACGTAATGATGTTGCGTATTCTTGCGCATACTCATCACTATATTACGCCGGCGTGTCAACCGGAAATGCTGCACCTGCGAAGGTTATTCCGCAAATCCCTCCGCGCCCAGCTCCCCCGCCTTGCGCGCCACCATAATAAC
>WFTU01000315.1 GCA_015485375.1 Paracoccaceae bacterium
CTGCCGGAGCCGCAGGCGGCGGTGCTGGGCTGCACCCATTATCCGTTGCTGGAGGAGCGGTTTCGCGCAGCTTTGCCGGACAGCACGCGGCTGGTCTCGCAGCCCGAGGTCGTGGCGGACAGTCTGGCCGACTATCTGGAACGGCACCCGCGTTTTGTCTCCAAGGGGGAGGTGCGCTATCTGACCAGCGGCCATCCGGCGGAAATTTCGCGCAGGGCGGAGATGTTCACGGGGCATTCTGTGCCTTTTTCCGCTGCCTGATTGATTGCCGCGCGGATTTCGCCTAAAGCGGGGAAAACATCGGAGAATACCATGGTTAGCACGCATAAAATCGCCATTCTGGGGGCCTCGGGCTATACGGGGGCGGAACTGGTGCGCCTGATTGCGCTGCATCCGGGGATGGAGGTTGTTGCGCTGACCGCCGATCGCAAGGCGGGGCAGAGCATGGGGCAGGTGTATCCGCATCTGCGGCATCTGGACCTGCCGCAGTTGTGCCGGATCGAGGATGTGGATTTTTCCGGTGTCGATCTGGTGTTCTGCGCCTTGCCGCACGCGATGACGCAGGAAATCGTCAAGGATTTGCCGGAAAACCTGAAAATTGTCGATATTTCCGCGGATTTCCGGCTGGAGGATCCGGCGGAATACGAAAAATGGTATGGCCACGTGCATTACGCGCCGGAGATGCAGAAAGAAGCCGTTTACGGACTGACCGAGTTTTACCGCGACGAGATCAAAGGTGCGCGGCTGGTGGCGGGCACTGGCTGCAATGCGGCGACGGGGCAGTTTGCGTTGCGGCCGTTGTTGCGGGCCGGTGTGATTGATCCCGACGGGATTATCATCGACATGTTCTGCGGTGTGTCCGGTGCGGGGCGGGCGGCCAAGGAGGCTATGCTGCACTCGGAGGTGTCCGAGGGCACGAACCCCTATGGTTTGCCGGTGCATCGCCATACGGCCGAATTCGATCAGGAGTTTTCCAAGGATGCGGGGCGCGAGGTCAAGGTGATCTTCACGCCGCACCTGATGCCGGCGAACCGCGGTATTCTGGCGACGGTTCATGTGAAGGGGGATGCCGGTGAAATTCATGCGGCGCTCTCGCAAGCCTATGAAAACGAGCCGTTTATTGTGGTTTTGCCGATGGGCGAAGCGCCGGCGACGCGGCATGTGCGCGGCTCGAACTTCTGCCACATCGGTGTGGTGGCGGATCGGGTGGACGGGCATGTGCGGGTGTTTGCGGCGCTCGACAACCTGACCAAGGGCTCTTCGGGGCAGGCGATCCAGAATGCCAACCTGATGCTGGGGCTGCCGGAAACCATGGGGCTGGAACAGGCGCCCCTGTTTCCTTGATCCGGCTGCGGGCGATATTTTCGGTTCTTCTGGCCAGCTATCGCCGGTTTGTGGCCGATGACGGTATTGCCATGGCGGGGTATATCGCGTTTTCCAGTCTGTTGTCGGTGTTTCCGTTCCTGATATTTGCCACCTCGCTCACCGGTCTGGTGCTGGGAAAGCAATACGGGCGGCAGGCGATCGATGCCTTGTTCGATGTGGCACCGGAAAATATTGCCGAAACGCTCGAGCCGGTGTTGCAGGAGGTGCTGGCCGGGCGGGGTGACGGATATGTGACCGTTTCGATCCTCGGAGCGATCTGGCTGGCGTCCTCGGCCTTCGAGGCATTTCGGGTGGCTTTTGACCGCGCCTATGGTGGCGAGGGCAAGCGGCATTATATTTCGCGGCGGTTGCGGGCCATTGCCTTTGTGTTTCTGGGGGCTGTCGTGGCGGCGGTGCTGGGGGTGACGATTATTTTCCTGCCGGTGCTGCTGCGGCTGGCGGAACGCTGGTCGCATATTACCATTCCGAATATGGCGGTCGGGGTGAGTTTTCTGGCCGGTATTGCGGTTTTCACAATGTTTTTGCTGCTCATGCACCGGTTTTTACCGAGCCACCGGATGAAGGGGCTGCGGCTCTGGCCCGGGGTGCTGGTGACGGTGGTGAGCTGGGTCGCGGGGGCGATGGTGTTTTCCTATTATCTGACGCTGACGCCGACCTATGCGATTACCTATGGCACGCTGGCGGGGGTGATTATCACGCTGGTGTTCTTTTATCTGTCCGGAGTCGCGGTGATTTTCGGGGCGGAGCTGAATGCGGAGCTTATTGCGCGACGTGCGGCGCTTCGGCCCCTTAACAAACCGGATATCGAGCCTATATAAAGCGGGCTAACAGGAGGGGACCCCATGGCAGGACTTAAGAAAAAACGGCGCATCCGGTTGATTCTCATCGGACTTGCACTGCTGGTTTCGGCCAGCGTGATCATCGGTTATGCGATGCGGGACGGGATCGAGTTTTTCCGCTCGCCGACGCAGGTCGCCGAGGATCCGCCGTCCCCTTCCGAAAGATTCCGCATTGGTGGTCTGGTCGAGGAAGGCTCGCTGGTGCGCGGGCAGTCCGAGACGATCACCTTCAGCGTGACCGACGGCAACGAGACCGTGCCTGTAACCTTCAAGGGTATTTTGCCGGATCTGTTCGGCGAGGGGCAGGGGATGATTGCCACCGGCAAGCTGGTGAACGGGACTTTCGTTGCCAGCGAAATTCTGGCCAAGCATGACGAAGACTATATGCCGAAAGAGGTCGTTGACGCCCTCAAGGAACAGGGCATGTATGTGGATCCGAACGCTGCTCCGGAAAGCTGACCGGTTTTAATCGAATTTTAGGAATTACGGCGTATTCTCCCTGTATTTTATGACGAAATCACAGGAGAATACGCTATGGCATCTGTGGATGACATCGTGGCCGGTATTTTGCGGCGCGAAGGGGGATATGTGAATGATCCCGATGACCCCGGCGGGGCGACCAATTTCGGTGTGACGCTTGGCACCATGCGACGGCTGGGGCTTGATCTGGACAAGAACGGGACGGTTGATGTGCGTGATGTGAAGGCGTTGACGCGGGATCAGGCGGTGGAAATTTACAAAAAAGAGTATTTCCACAAGCCGAAAATCGACGAATTGCCGGAGGCCTTGCAGGCGACGGTTTTCGATATGTTCGTGAATGCGGGGCGCGCGGCGATCACGATATTGCAGAAACTGCTGGGGGAATTCGGGTTTCCGGTCTCGATCGACGGAGTTCTGGGGCCGCAGACTCTGGGCGCGGCAGGGGCGGCGATCAAGGTGGCGCCGGAGCATCTGGTGGATGCCTACGGTATCGAACGGCGGAACTATTATTATCAGCTTGCCGACCGGCGCCCCTCGTCACGCAAATATGCGCGGCGGCGTGACGGCGGAAAGGGCGGCTGGATTGTGCGGGCGGAAGAGTTTATCTCGGCCCGTTTTCGTTTGAGTGACGCGGAACATGCACGGAGGGTTGCGGCATGGGGGTGATCGACAGGGTGTTCGGGATCGGCTCTGCCGCGCGCGAGGTGGGCGATGCGGTCGAAGGTGTGGCCGAGGTGTTTACCGTCAACAAAACCAAGGCGGAGCTGGCGGCGCGGGCGCAGGCAATGGCCTCGCTGACCCAATACAGTGCGGAGTTCGAACGGGCCGGAACGGGCTGGTTTGACAGCTTGATCAACGGGCTGAACCGGCTGCCGCGACCGGTGATGGCGCTCGGCACGGTGGGGATG
>WFTU01000316.1 GCA_015485375.1 Paracoccaceae bacterium
ACAGCGCGCGGCCTATGTGCCGTTATTGCTGTCACGCGACAACAGCCTGATTGCCGCGCTGCAAACCAATGACTATTCCAACGTCACTCCGCGCCTGATTGCGTTGAAGGACGATCTGGCCGCGGCCTCGATCGCGCTTCTGGATATCGACGGGCGGGTGGTAGCGGGCAGTGACCGGCGGATTATCGGCGGCATGTCGGAAAAACCGGAATATTTCGTGCGCGCGCTGCGCGAGACCGACACGGTGTTTCAGGCCATTCAGGGGGACGGCGCCGTTGGCGGTTTCTATTATGCCCGCAAGATCGAGGATGGCAATTCGACCATCGGGGTGATCGTAGTCGAGGTCGACCTGCAGCGGCAGGAACAAATCTGGCGGCGCAGCGGCACCGAAGTCGTGCTGTATGATTCCACCGGCAATATCATGCTGGCCTCGGACACCAACTGGCGCCAGATCACGCTGGACGAGCTGTTATCCTCCAGCTATCGCCCGACCGCGTCGGAACGGTTCTTTGGCGGCAAGGTTGGCGAGGGGCCGCAGTCTTTTGTCTATATCGACGGCAAACGGTTGCTGGTGAGCGAGGCCAAGGTCGGTTTTCTGGGCTGGAAACTGAGCTATTTTGCGTCGCTGGAGAATGTACAGGCGCGGGTCAACGCGGTGATTGCGCTGGAACTGATGGGCTTGTCGCTGTTGATGGCGCTGGTGTTTTACCTGATCTCGCGGCGCACCGAGCGGCAGTCGGTAGAGATCCGGCAGGAATCGGACGAGTTGCGCCGCCTGAATGCGCGCCTCTCGGCCGAGATTGAACAGCGCCAGCGGGCGGAGAAAAACCTCGAAACCGCCGAGCAAAGTCTGGAGCAGGCCTCGAAACTCGCGGCACTGGGGCAGATGTCGGCCGCGGTCAGTCACGAGTTGAACCAGCCACTTGCGGCGATGCGCACCTATCTGGCCGGCGCGAAACTGCTGGTCCAACGCAAACGCCCGGCTGAAGCACTCAGCAGTTTTCAGCGGATCGACGACCTGATCGAACGGATGGGGGCGATTACGCGCCAGCTCAAGTCCCACGCCCGTAAAAGCGAGAACGAGGACAAGGTGATCGACATGCGCGAATGTGTAGCCTCTGCATTAACCATGATGTCACCGCAGCTCGGGCAGACACAGGTGAGTATCCGCAAGAATATTCCCGACATTCCGGTTCCGGTGCGTGCCGATGCGGTGCGGGTCGAGCAGATTATCGTCAACCTGCTGCGTAACGCGCTGGATGCGGTGAAAGCTGTTGAAGACAAGAAAATCATCATTACCTTGAGCGAGAACGACACGGTTGATCTGTCCGTGCAGGATAACGGTCACGGGATCGAGGATGTTGATACATTGTTCGAACCGTTTTCGACCACGAAAAAGCCGGGCGATGGCGTCGGGCTGGGGCTGGCGATCTCGGCCGGATTTGCCTCGGAAATGGGCGGAAGGCTGACAGGCCGCAATGCGACTCCGGTCGGGGCGGTATTTGATTTGAAACTACCACGGGCGGATAAACCGCCGGAAGGAAAAGCGTAACCATGTCTGACAAGTTGAAAGTTGCGATTATTGACGATGAAGCCGATATGCGGGATTCGATCAGCCAGTGGCTGGAACTCTCGGGCTTCAAAACCGTCTGTTTCGAGTCGGCCAATACGGCGCTCGGGTCCATCGGCGCGGATTTTCGCGGGATTGTTCTGAGCGATATCCGCATGCCCGGGATGGACGGGATGGAATTGCTGAAACGGTTGCATGCGCTGGATTCCTCCTTGCCGGTTATCATGATTACAGGTCACGGCGACGTGCAGATGGCCGTGGAGGCCATGCGCATCGGCGCGCAGGACTTCATCGAAAAACCGTTCGATCCGGAAAAACTTACCGAGTTGGTCCGCCGTGCGCTCGACTCGCGTCGCCTTGTTCTGGACAACCGCGCGCTGCGGCGCGAGTTGTCGGACGGCTCCATCCTGCTGCGCAAGTTGATGGGAAATTCACCGGAAGTGGAAAAACTGCGCGAGGATATCCTCGATCTGGCGCAGGCAGACGGCAATGTGATGATCACCGGCGAGACCGGCACCGGCAAGAGCCTGATCGCCCATGCCATCCACGCCTGCGGCACCCGTCAGGGGAAACCGTTCATCGCCGTGAATTGCGCTGCGCTGAGCGAAGAGGAACTCGCCGCACGCCTGTTCGGCCCTGCCCTGTCCGACGACAGCCGCCCCGTGATGGCGGCGACCGAACCCTGCACCTTGTGTCTGGAGGATGTGGACTCGCTACCCGAAGGGCTGCAGGCGCGGCTTCTGGCCGCCATCGAGAAGATGGAGGCCGATACCGACGATGCACATATTGTGCGGATTACATCGGTTTCGTCGCAATCGGCGGAGGAAACGCAAAAAGCGCTACGACCGGATCTGTTCTATCGTCTGGCCGGGATGGAAGTCGTCACCCCGACCCTGCGGGATCGCGGCGAGGACATTCTGATTCTGTTCAACCGCTTCCTGCAGCTTTTTGCCGAAGATTACGGCTGCGAAGTGCCGGAGTTGACGGCGCAGGATGCAGCCGCGCTGTTGCAGGCTTCCTGGCCGGGAAATATCCGGCA
>WFTU01000317.1 GCA_015485375.1 Paracoccaceae bacterium
ATCTCTACCCGCTCGTCCACCTGATGCATGGTTTTGCCGACCAGACCGAATTCGACCACCGGACAGTGGTTTTTCACAAAGCGCGCGTCCGATGTTCCGCCGGAGGTGGACATCTCCGGCACAACACCGGTTTCCGCCTCGACCGCTTTGGCGACCAGCGCCGACAGTTCGCCCGGCGGGGTAAAGAAACTCTCGCCGGAAACCTGTGTGCGCATGGAGATTTCAACACCGGTTTCGGCGGCAACATCATCGGCAACGCCGCGCAGCCAGCCGGTCAGCTCCTCCGACGTATGCGCGTCGTTGAAGCGGATGTTTACCGTCGCGCGGGTCTGGGCCGGAATGACGTTGTTGGCTGGATTGCCGGTGTCGATCGTCGTCACGGCCAGCGTCGAGGGATCGAAATGCTCGGTGCCCTCATCCAGCGTATGGCTCGCCAGCCGGTCGATCAGCTTCGCCATGGCCGGCAGCGGGTTTTTCGCGCGGTGCGGATAGGCCGAATGCCCCTGCACCCCCGTCACGGTGAAATAGGCGGTCATGGAGCCGCGCCGCCCGATCTTCATCATCTCGCCCATGGTGTTCGGGCAGGTCGGCTCGCCCACCAGACAGTGGTCAATCCGCTCGCCGTGTTCCGCCATCCAGTCCAGCAGCGCCACGGTGCCGTCGGTGGCGTCGCCCTCCTCGTCGCCCGTGATCGCCATGACGATGGAGCCGTCCGGCGGGGTGTCTTTCACAAAGTCGATCGCGGCGGCGGCAAAGGCCGCGACGCCGGATTTCATGTCCGTTGCCCCGCGACCATAAAGGAAACCGTCCTTCACCCCGGCCCCGAAAGGGTCCACGGTCCATGCGGCCTCGTCGCCCACCGGCACCACATCGGTATGCCCGTTGAAGCCGAAAGTCCGTCCGTTGCCCTGCGTACCCCAGCGCGCGAACAGGTTCGGCGTGCCGTTGCGATCGACGCGGGTCGTGGTGAAACCTGCCTCCGAAAGCACGCGGTCCAGCAGCACCAGCGCCCCGCCCTCGGTCGGGGTGACGGAGGCACAGCGGATCAGGTCGGCGGTCAGTTTTACGGGGTCGGTCATCATGGCTCCTTGTGTTTGGGGTTGTGTAACGCTCCCCCTGCGTCACGTCCAGTTTTTGCTGGCAATTCCCGCGTTATGAGGTCAACCTGTCGCGCAACGCGGAATCATTGCCGCCCCAGTAACGAGAGACCATGACCGATACCCCTGTCATTTCACTGAAGAATATCCACAAGAGTTTCGGACCGCTCGAAGTGCTGAAAGGTATCGACCTGACGGCGCACAAGGGCGATGTGGTGGCGCTGATCGGCTCCTCCGGTTCCGGCAAAAGCACCCTGCTGCGCTGCGCCAACCTGCTGGAGATCTGCCAGCAGGGCGACATCGTCTTTCGTGGCGACAAGGTGCGCTGGAAGGGCGAGGGACAGGGGCGCAAACCGGCCGATCCGAAACAGGTGATCGCCATCCGCTCGAAGCTCTCGATGGTGTTCCAGCAGTTCAACCTGTGGTCCCACATGAGCATCCTGCAAAACGTCACCGAGGCCCCCGTGGCCGTTCTGGGCCGTGACAAGGCCGAGGCCGAAGAGATGGGCCGCGCCCTGCTGGCCAAGGTCGGGATCGGTGACAAATGCGACGCCTATCCGGCGCAGCTTTCGGGCGGGCAGCAGCAGCGCGCCGCCATTGCCCGCGCGCTGGCGATGGAACCCGAGGCCATGCTGTTCGACGAGCCGACAAGCGCCCTCGACCCCGAACTGGAGGCCGAGGTGGTCAAGGTTATCAAGGCCCTCGCCGTCGAAGGGCGCACCATGATTATCGTCACGCACGACATGAAGCTTGCCGCGGACGTGGCCGACCATGTAATCTTCCTGCATAAAGGTCTGATCGAGGAAGAGGGAACGCCCGAAGAGGTTTTCGGCAACCCGAAATCCGAACGGCTCAGAGGTTTTCTATCGGCTACTACGGCCCAACACTAATCATCAACAAGGAGATAAAACGATGAAAAAACTGGTTATTGCAGCGGCGCTGGCCGCCATTACCGCAGGTGCCGCAAACGCACAGGCCGTGCGTATGGGCACCGAGGGGGCATATCCTCCGTACAACTTCATCAACGACGCGGGCGAGGTTGACGGTTTCGAGCGTGTGCTTGGCGACAAGCTCTGCGAGATCGCGGAACTGGACTGCACATGGGTTACCAACGACTGGGATTCGATCATCCCGAATCTGGTATCGGGTAACTACGACACCATCATCGCCGGCATGAGCATTACCGACGAGCGTGACGCGGTTATCGACTTCACGCAGGAATACCTGCCGCCGGAACCGAGCGCCTATGTGGCGCTGGCAGGGTCCGATGCCGATGTGGCTACCGGCGTGATCGCCGCGCAGACCGCGACCATCCAGGCGAGCTATGTCGCCAGCTCCGGCGCGACCGTGGTGGAATACGCAACCTTTGACGACACTATCGCGGCCGTGCGCTCGGGCGAGGCAGACGCTGTTCTGGCCGACCGCGCCGCGCTTGACGATGTGGTCAACGAAAGCGGCGGCGAGCTGGTCTATATCGGTGATCCGGTCCTGATCGGCGGCGGTGTCGGCATCGGCGTTCGTGAAAGCGACGCGGAGCTGAAAGCCAAGCTGAACGCGGCCATCGACCAGATGAAAGCCGACGGCAGCCTGAACGCGCTGATCACCGAATGGTTCAGCGAAGAACAGGCCGTTTACTGATCCGGCAATTTCGGAGGGCGGTGTAATCCGCCCTCCGGCACTGAAAGATTTCCATGGAAATATGCGCTGACCCTTCGACGCTGGAAGGCTTCAACTGGTGGGTTTGTTACCTGACCACCGGCAAGCAGCAGATGTTCTATGCCAGTTTCGGCACGGTTCTGGCCCTGCTGGCGCTGACCGCCCCTGTCGTGCTGGCGCTGGGCTTTGCCGGTGCCATGGCGCGGCGCGCGCGGTTCCGGCCGCTCAACTGGCTCGGCGCGATCTATACCAACGCCGTGCGCGGCATTCCCGATATTATTTTCTTCCTTTTCGTCCCGATCGCCATGGATCAGGGCATCGAATATATCCGCCATAAAATCAAATGCCCCGACGTGACCGAACCGATCCGGCAAGGCAATGATTTCGTGGTCTGCGCGGCCGCCAAAATGCCGCTCGGCACCTCGCCGCAATGGGTGCACGAGGTCTACGGGTTTTCGCTGGCGCTTGTCGCCTTTGCCATTGTTTTCGGCGCTTTCGCCGCCAACACGCTTTACGGCGCCATGAAAGCCGTGCCGCGCGCGCAACTGGAAACGGCCGAGGCTTACGGCATGACCCCGCGACAGGTTTTCTGGCGCATTGAAGTCCCGCAGATGTGGGTCTATGCCCTGCCGGGGCTGTCGAACCTATGGAT
>WFTU01000318.1 GCA_015485375.1 Paracoccaceae bacterium
GCAGGGAATTGGTGCAGGCTTCTGTTGCCAGGTGCCTGCGAACCCCGCCAGCCCTTGCTAGAGGACTGGGCTTGAGATTTCGGCTTGGTCGGACCGCTTACGCAGCCAGAGCCATTGCCGGAGCTTTGTTGTCATTTGCAACTAGCTTATTTGAACCGATAACGGTGGTATCTCACCGGGACAAAGCTAACCCCTTTAGACGTTCGTCGATCCTGTTTCGGCCCCATGACCGCCAAATGAACGGGTGTTGGTGGAGCCGCCGGGTACCGCCCCCGGGTCCGATCCGCTTATTACGAGCGCGTTTATGTCCATAGTCCCCGAAGGGACAGTGGGAATATAGGGCGGAAGCCGCCAACCATCAAGGCCGCAGGGAAAAGCGAGACCCGGTTACCGGCATTTCAGCTTGAAAACGGTCCACTGAGCGCGTGCCGGGGGTGCGGGATACTGACCGGTTTCACAGGCGGCTTCAGACAGGGTTCGAAAAGTCGCCATATACGGGGATTCGCCCGTATCCAGGAGCCGCCCCAGCCCGACTTTTCTGACCACGACATAGTCCATGTCCAAGAGCTCATTGACCGGCAACGCCAGAACCAGAAACTTTCCGGTAATTTGTGTGCCAGGGGCACCCTTCAGATAGGGCGAATAGGCGTCCACGGCGATCTTCCGACCATCGTTGGTATAGGATTCGAGCCACTGACGCAGATCTGCGCGGGGATCGCGTACGTAGCGCTCAAGGCGTTGTGTCGTCGTTACGATCGGCCCGGTGATCGCCACTACCAGGAACAGACCGGCAGCCAATACCGTGCCCAGCGTGCGCAATCGCAGCCGGTTCGCCAGGATCTGCGCCCCGGCGGCCAGCAATACGAAAATGGCTGGAAGCATGGGCAAGAGATTCCGGTCGAATCGCACGACCTGAACGGACAGCAAGACAAAATAGATAATCGCGAACGCAGCGACCGGTGCGAGTGTCCGCCAGCGGTCCCGGGCAAGCGCCAGCCCCGACAGGAACAGCCAGGTCCAGCCTGTTTCGCGGAACACCCACAGAATGTTGGTTTTCAACGTGTCGCCCTGGGCGCCCGCGTGCCCGGTCGCATAGTGACGCAACTCGTACAGGAAACCGTCGAGCGCCGGGCCAGGGCTGAGCACGAGATAGGGAGAGGCAAGCAACAGACCGAGAATGGCAAAGGCGGCCGTCAGGGCCATCATTGGTACAAATCTGTGGAAACGGTGGCCCGTCAAGTGCGCTACGGGGATAGCGAGTACTACAAGTCCGGCGTTGTATTTCGTCGCCGCGGCCAGCCCTGCCAGGATGCCGGCCAGAACGTAGTTTTGCCATTCCATGCGATGCGCGACTGCGATGCTGGCAGCCAATGCCGTGGTGGCGAAAAACGATGCGATGATATCTGGGGTCACATAGCTCGAATGCAGCACCAGAAGCGGCGTTGCCGAAACCATGATGGCCGCCAGAAATGCGTAGACCGGGCCAAGGTTGATGGCTTTCGCCAAGCGCCAGGACGCGACGACGGTGCCAATGCCAAACGCGAAGGTAACCAGACGCGCCAGCAGCAGGGCGACCGGCTGCGGCGCATAGCCGTTGCCCATCGACTGGCTGACAACGGGCATTATTTCTCCGCTGATGTTTTTCAACAGCATCTGGACCGGAAGATTCAGGTAGAAAAGCAGTGACGGATAGCTGAAAAACTGCGGATCCAGACTGCGACGCACCAACAATGACTGAATAATGCGGAAATTGATCAGTTCATCTCCGTTGTAAACATACGGCAGACCATAGGTGACGTAGGATACCCGCAGATACGTGGCAAAGACGATCGTTGCGCTCAGAACGATCACCGCCGGTCTGAGACGAAGCCCATTCCCAGGGGTTTGACGCGTCTCGGGTTTCAGGATTCGGACCTCCGGTTTTTCTCGACTGTGCCTGCGTGAGGCGCGTTTGCCAACCGTACCCAGCGCGTGTTTTCGGCGAGCGGGATGCGCGGCAATTTCGGTCGAGGTCCTGTTTCGGCCTTGAAACGGATCAGCCCCGGTATGAAAACCACCTGCCGGCAATCGCGGAAAAACCGGTATCCGAAGCGAAGGGCGCACTACCTGGACCGGTTGCCCGCGGACCGGTTCATCAGCGGCGCCGCCGCTGCAGGACCTGCTCGAACAGCCGGTTTGTGTAGTCTGCGAGTTCCGCAAGCGTCTTGTAGGTATTCGCGCTATCGCGCACCTCAAGGTACCCGACAATCTGCCGGTGCAGCGCGACGATGCGTTCGCGCGAGCGCGCCGAAAAGGTGATCATGTTCATCAGCGGCTGCATCGCCTCGACCGCGCCGGCCAGGTGGTAGGACAGCACCGGGTTTTGTGCCGCATCCACCAGCGTCCGGTGGAA
>WFTU01000319.1 GCA_015485375.1 Paracoccaceae bacterium
CTTCGGTTACCTGATGGATGACGCGACGGTGGACTACATCATTGACACGGTGGACCGGCTGGCCCGCGACTTTCCGGCGGCATCCCCCGCGGCGTCATATCAACATGAAGAAAGTCCGGCAAACGTTTGATGTGGCGGGATTTGTGCTGATTTCTCAACGGCCCGTCGCCGTGGCGTTCGGGCCACCACCCGGCCGCCGTCCCACGATTATCCGCCGCTGCGAAAGAATGGTGGGCGACCCTTTGATCGTTTTTCGTTTTCTTGCAGCCGGTTATAAGCCGGATTTCCGTCTTACAACAGAATTACAACTTTTTTCAGGGCGTAACTTCCTCGATCCGGCTGAGGGTTTCGAGGAGTTTTCGGTGACCTTGCGCCTTGTAGCGGCCGCCTTTGCGGCGCTCCAGCTGAACGACAGAGAACCCACCGAACGACTGGCGCTCGACTTCGGTCAGATCAAGAATGGATACACAGATGCCAGGCGTTGAAGCCGCGGCCTGAACGACTCCGAGCACCCGATGGTCTGCTATGGGTTCCGGGATCACAAACGATACCTTCTCGCCATCGTCACTTTGCGGAGTGACGGCGATAATGCCGAACTGCTTGTCGCCAATGTTGGCCCAAAGGTGGGGAGTCTCTCCTGCTCCCGGGTCTGGAAACGTGACCCGGCCTCCCGAAACCTCGATCAGGCCTGCCACGAGCAGGGCGGGACCGCGCGCCGTGGCTGCAACCGGCGGCGCGCTTTCCGTCTCGACCGGCTTGCGACCCATCGACAACCAAACCTCATCGACTTTCAGGACTTTTGCCAACGCACGGATGTTGTCCTCGCGCGGGCGGCTGGTTCCATGAACCCATTTGTGCACCGTGTTGACGCTGACATTGACGCCCGCGACCTTTTCAAGCTCACGCTTTAGCCAAGTCAGCCGACCGAATGAGGTTGGCGGCGCATGGGGGTGACCCTCCAGTGCCTGCGTCAGCCTGTATCCGAATTCGGCGGTCGTCTCCTGTGCCACGGCGTCCTCTTTCTCGCTACGGAAGTTGCTGCGAAACTGCAAACTTGATCCTTCACCTTTCAATGGGTAGTTGAATTATCAATACCAGTCAACGATTTTTCTGTTGACGATAGATTAAGAGGGTTCGTAGCGTGTGATTCGCATGAATTAATCCTCTATAAAACAGCATATTAGTGCTCCATTGTTGGGAGCAACGGGGCAAAATTTTGAGCTTGATTTCGCAGGGGCAACCTGTCTTTTCGGTCAGGTTCCCTTCACCCGAAGATGGGACTTTACAGCGTCCGTGATCCGCTCCTGCGTCGCGTCCTTGTCAGCGAGAATCCGAATCAGCTTTTCGTCAAAGGTGCCGCGCGTCAGGATGTGGTGAATGAACACACGCTCCGCCTTCTGCCCGGGGCGCGGGAGCCTCGCGTTGAACTGCTGATACAGTTCCAGGCTCGGGTTCAGGCCGAACCAGACGATGTGGTGGCCGCCGAACTGGATGTTCATGCCGTGGCCGATCGAGGCGGGGTGGGCGAGCAGCATCCTCACCTTGCCCGCGTTCCAGTCGTCCAGAGCGCCCGGTTCTTCGGCGACGCGCGCAAAGCGGTAGCGTTTTTTCAGTGCGTCCAAGTCGAACTTGTAGGAGTAGGCAACCAGCAGATTCGCCCCACCAGTTTCCGCCAAAATGGAATCCAATGCGTGCAGTTTGTGGTCGTGAATGCGGACGGCTTCACGTTTCGGCGGGAAGCTGTCCTCATCGGTCCGATAGACCGAGCCGTTGGCATATTGAAGCAACTTGAAGGTCAGAACGCCCCGGTTCACGGCTTCAATGTCGTGCTCCTCCAGTGCCAGTTCGCGCTCGAAGCGCCGGTAGTCGCGCATTTCCTTCTTGGTCAGCTCGACAAATACGTTCGAAGTGACGATCTCGGGAAGTTCGATCACATCCCGAGTCTTGAGCGACACGGTAACGTCTTTGATCCGATCGAGGATTTCCCGTTCGGCATTCGGTTTCGGCGTGTGGGTCCAGCCCATGTAATCCGAGTCGAACCAGCGCCGGAGAAATGCGGTCTTGGTCGTGCCGAGCCGCCGCCCCTGGTCGATCAGGTAGAGCTGGCCCCACAGGTCGATCAGCCCGTTGGGGGTCGGTGTGCCAGTCAGTTCGATGACGTAGGAGACGTGTTTCCTGACCTTGGCCAAGGCGCCGAACTCCGACAGGCGTCGGCTGCCGGTGCGTTTGCGCCCCTCTTTCAGGCGCGAGGATTCGTCATAGACGATCCCGTCGAACGGCCACTCATGGCCATTCTCGCGTAAGGTGCGGTAGAGCCAGACCACGTTCTCGCGGTTGATGATGGCGATTTCCTGGGAAGGGTCAGCCAGAAACTGCCGGAGCAGTTCCGTTCGTTTGGCAGGTGAAACCGATTGTCCGATCCGGGTGCCGCAAAGACTGACCCATTTCAGAGGTCGCAGGTGGCTCCAGGCGCCAAACTCGTCAGGCCAGGTCATCTGCGCCACGCGGAGTGGAGCGATGATCAGCCAGCGCCGGACCATGAATTCGTCCAGCAGCCAGCGCATCGCGGTAGCAGTCATCACCGTCTTGCCGAGTGACATTTGCACTGCAAGCAGTGCGCCGGGTTTTTTCCCGAAGTCGTCGCGTAGCCGGGCTGCGAGTTCCCGCTGGTAGGAGCGCAGATTGTTCGGGCGCCTGATTGCCACGGGTTCACTCATCAGCGAAGTCCTCAACCGGCAGAGCATCGAAAATCTCGCGCCCGGTCTCCACATCATTCACAACATGGACGTTGAAGCCGTTGGCCTTCATCCAGTTGATTTCCCGGCGCTGGGCGACCGAGAGCTTGCCGTTGGGGTCCTTGAACTCGATGATTACGAGCCGTCCTCCGGGGCCGAGAAACCAGCGGTCGGGGCAGCCCCGTCGTCCGACGAACTGCATCTTGCGGACACGCCAGCCCAGAGTGCGGGCATACTTGCACACTTCGTTTTCGATGAAGGCTTCGCGGCGCGCCATATCGCACTTCATTCCTCAGTCCTTGATGAAAACCCGCGTGGTAAGCCCGGCGGCCTTGAGCGGCAGCTTGTCGTCAGCCCACGCCGGGCGGGTGGTCATGCACCGGATAAGCGTTTGCAGCGCTTCCTCGGCCTGGTCCTCATGGGCCACGGCCACGATCTGGTCGTGGACATGCAGGCGAATGTCGATGCCTGCCCTGTCGGCCAGTGTCATGCCGTTTGCCAGAATGTCCCGTGCCACCGCCTGTGTGACGTTTTCAGCCAGTTTCCCGGGATGCGTTGTGACCCGGCGCCAGCGGCCGTTGTCCATCTGCTCATAGGAGACCTGTGGTTTCAGTTCGCCCCATGGCGTCCGTTTCTTGATGATCTTCGGGCGGACGTAGTGCAGGAACCGCCCGCCGGGGAGCCTGATCCGCATGAACGGTTTCTTGAGGTCGATCCTGAGATAACCGACTTTCTCGGGGAAGCCTGTCCGCAACACCCGGCGCACGGCCCGGTCCAAATCCCACCAGAACTGGACCACATCGACGAACTTGCGCCGAAAAGTCCTGACCGAAAGCTCTGCCATTTCCCGGGTGAAGGGAACCTTCATATTCCAGGCGTAGCCCAGAAGGCCGGTGGCCTCGATCTCGCCAGTCCGGGGGTTTTCCCGCTCCTCACCCGGCCCAAGCATGTAACCACAACCCAGCACTCCGGGCTTCGCGGTCGTTCGCATGGTCTTGTCGCCGGATTTGACGACCGCCTCAATCTCCTCGTAGGGCTTGCCGAACATATCCACGGCGAAGTCGATGTAGGGGTCCAGCCCTTCTCGGAACACGCGCAAAATCTTGTCGTCGCGTGCCAGCCAGCCGAGCACCACGTTTTCGATTGCCGATAGGTCGGCATCGACTAGCAGATAACCTTCCGGTGCCTGCACCATCGGCCGGACGCAGGCGACCAGAACATCCATCGGGTTCTTGTATTTCGCGCGGATTTCGGCCTCGGAAAGGTGCTCCACATCGCACACCAGTTCGGGAACCCGATCCTCCAGATACTTCTCTGGTTTGGAAAGGTTCTGCGGCTGGAACCGCCGCCCCGCCCAGCGCCAGGTCCGCCCGGCGCCCGCGAATTGGTGGCAGCCGCGGAGCCTGCCGTCGGCGTCCGTTGCCACCAAAAGCGCGCGGAACTTCTTCACCGACGATTTCGAGACACGCAGTCGAAGGTCGAGGACCTCCTTGTATTCCGGGCTGTAGGCGAAAGGGTCGGCGTTTTCGTCCTGTTCCCATTCCTCGACCATCTTCGCCGCGCGCTCGACATGGCCCTTCTTGAGGTCCTCGAACGGGTAGCCGTTTGCCCGAAGCCACGGCAGGAGCTGCTGGGTGCTGTTGGGATTTGACAGCCCGGTCAGTTGGCCCATCCGCCGAAGGTCCTTGCGGATCGTGCTTTCGGTCAGTCGCACCGCCGCGCGCACGGCGTTCATGTTGATGGGGATACCCGCGTCGTTGATCTTCTGATCCAGGTGCCAGAGCCGCCATTCGTGGTCCGGCATCTGGAATTTCCTGAGCCGTCGGTAGATCGCGCGTTCGGCGATCACGTCCTGGCGGTTGTATTCAAGAAACTCCTGCCAGTCCGCGGGGTCGGTTTCCGCGGTGCTCCGGGTCCAGGGCTTGTTCTTCGTCGGCTTGCGGGGCTTGCAGAACTTCCTGACCAGTAGCGTGCCGCGCTGGAGTTTCTTCTGGTCTTCGGCCAACCCGATGACCTCGCCGCATTTCGACAGCTTCCCCGGCAGCGACAGTGAATAGGCGAGCGCCATCACGTCGAGCCAGCGTTCCCGCGCAATGGCAATTCCCAGCGTGTGCCGGGTAATCGCCATTTCGAACGGTGCGTTCCAGGCCGCCAGAGTGACGGTGGGGTCGCGCAGGACCTCTGCCAGTTCCTGCGGCATCTCTTCGCCGAGGGCGGGAACCCACTGCCTGACCGGGCCGTCGCTCCAGCCATAGGCGAGCATGAGAACTTCGGTAGATGGGTGTCGGGCATAGACCGAAGCGCCGGTCTTCTTGAGGTCGATCTCCGAAAACGTTTCGTAGTCGAGATGGAAGATCGGCCGCTCTGGCGGCGGGGCGTGGGCGAGCGCGACGCCCCTGAGATAGGCGTCAATCAGCATCGCAACCCCCTAACTCAGAAGCTCCTCTATCGTGACCTTCAAGGAAGGCGTCCGCGTCCCTGAGCGCGTGGAAGGCGTCCCGGAACTCGCAGATGAACGCCTGTGCGAGCTCGGGCACGATTGCATTGCCATAACAGCGCAGGAGCCCCACGCGGGCGGGAGTCCCATCAGCCAGCGGGAATGTTCCGGGTTCAACGGGGCGCCACCTTCCATCTCGGCAGAGGAGCCAGTCAGCATCTCTCCAGAAGCCGTTCGTCGGACCGGGGCGCCCAGGGCCAACAGCGCCTGCCGTGGCAGTTGATCCACTCGCGTTCGCTTCGATCCGTCCGGGTTCACCGCCTCCGTCGCCATGCCGGGCGTGTCCTTCCAGTCCCGCGCCGACGCTGTGACCCAACCTGCCAGTGCCGCCATCTGGTCCTGCGGAACCCCCGCATCGGTCGGCCTCGGCGGGAGCGTTCCGCGGGTGCCATCCCGCGCGGTTGTCGTAGCCCAGCCCCGGCAGGGCAGATCGCCGATGGTAGGCCCCGAAAAAGAGCCGTTGGCGGATATGCGGTGCACCGACGCCCGCAGCGCAAAGATCGGTCGTCCCGAGGGCGTAGTCCGCTGCTTCCAGGTCAGCCGATACAAGGTCGAGCCAACCGAGGCCGTCCTTCGACGCAACCTGTTCGCCAAATACGACGACAGGCTGGCACTCTCGGATGAGGTCGAACCATACGGGCCAGAGGTGGCGGTCATCTTCGGTTCCCTTGCGTTTTCCTGCGGATGAAAAAGGCTGGCATGGACATGAGCCGGTCCAGACCGGGCTGTCATCCGGCCAGTCTGCGAGGCGCAGGGCATGGCTCCAGACGCCGATCCCCGCGAAGAAATGACATTGGGTGAACCCCGCGAGGTCGCTCGGAGCGACCTCCCGAATGCTGCGGTCATCGACCTCGCCCTGTGCGATGAGACCGTCCTGGATCAACTCCCGCAGGACGGCTGCTGCCTCTGGGTCGTTCTCGTTGTAATAGGCCGTCATCGGTTGTCCGGCGCCTCGCGGGGGATATGGGCGCGGCCTTGGTATGAGTGGTGGCGAACCGCGCCCGTTCCGGTCAGTCGAGGAGGTCGTCGTCTTCGTCGAAATCGTCCTCGTCGTCGTCATCGAAAGCGTCGGCACCCACGGGCGGACTGCCAAAATGTTCGCCATCCTCCCAGAAACGCACGGCCTCCAGGCTCGCGAAGAGGCCGGGGGCGCCGCCCTTCTTCGTGCCGTAGAGCCGGACAATGGCCTCGACGTAGCAGCCACCGTAGAAGGGCGAATTCTCGGGATCGACGGCTTTCTTGTTGCGGTGCAGCAGGGTGATCGGGTTGGGGTTGGAGGCCCGGAGAACCATCATGTCCTCATAGCCGTCCTTCACATCGCCGTTCTGGTTGTAGCACTCGTTGCCATCCTTGAAGCAGATACGGTCATCCTTGTAGCGCAGGCCCGTCTTCTTGAACGCCTGCTCCTCTGCCGCAGCCATCGCGGCCTTGATGCGCTTGATGTTCTGCTTCCCAACCTTGGTCGAGGGGTCGATCAGGAAGGCCGCCGAGTATTTCGGGGTCGCATCCTCGGTCGCCTTCTGCTTCTCGGTCAGATGGGGGTAAGAAAGCCGGACGTTCTTGAGGTAAACCTCGCGGGGGTCCTTTTCGGTTGCCATGTCGTTTCCTTTCGTCGGTTGATAGTTTAGATTTCGGGTTAGTATGCGGGCACGGCTAATCGTCGAACTTGTCTGCCTGATGGATCGCGGGGCGCTTGTCGTCCTCCGGCACGAGGACAGGCTTCCCCTCTGCTTGCGTCCAATAGCGCTCAAGACGTTCACACTTTTCCGGCGGCAGCTTCTTTTCGGCCTGTGCGGGCGAGATGAGTTTCTTCGGGTGGAACATTTCGGACGGGTCGAGGGACTCCGACAGGAATTCCTCTGCCGCCTTCTCGTCGAGCCATTTCTTGACGCCCCTGCGGCCCCTGACCGCCTTGATGCCCGGCGGCGGGTTGCCTGACAGGGCATCGGCAAGAACCTTGGCGTGCGCGAAATCGAGCCACCGACGGATCATGTCGGAGTTCAGCGCCACCTTTGCCAGCCTGTCGGGGGTCATGGCGTGGGCGTCGCTCAGCCGGAGTTCGTCATTGTCCAGGTCGTCAAATCTGGAGCCCATGAGTTCCAGATTGAACCTCGCCAATTCCGGGCAGATGCCCTTCGCAGGGCAGAAGCGGCACTGCTTTTCCCCCGCATGGAAAATCGGATCGTCGGCATGGGCGGCATCGTATCCTGCCCTGAGCCTTTCGCCGAATTTCATCAACTCGTCGAGCGACACCCGCCACTCGCCACCGCCACCTTGCACCCGGGGCTGGTCGATAACGAGGAGGAACTCGGTCGCGTCGGTCTCGAACTGCGCGACGTTATCCCAGAACCCAAGCGCATAGGTCATTAGCTGTTCGTTGCGCTCGGGTGAGACGGGGACACCAGCGCCATATTTCAGGTCGTTGATGGTGATGAGATCGTCGGCGATGATCCCGACGTCGAGCGTTCCGAACTGTCCCGGCAGCCAGCGGTCGAACGCCACGCGCATCTCGTTCACGATGCGCCCTTGGCGCTCGCGAACCCACTCGATGCCCGGGCGCAATGCCTCGACCATTTCTTCCGTGACTTCGAATTCAAACCCATCGGCCTTGATGGTTTCTCCGAGGAATTCCTCCGGCTCAAAGCCGAAAGCCAAGCAGGATTCGCGGATGTGATGGGCCACCGTCCCCTCGGCGGCGAACTCGCTGCTGCGGTCCTCGTCGAGCATATCGCACAAGCTTACCGAGCCCGGGCAACGGAGCCAACGATGTGCTGAGGACGGGGAGAGCCTGGCGTGAACCGAGGGCATCAGATGCTGCCCCCCTTATCCCGCAACCAGTTTGCGAACAGCACACGCTGATAGGGCTCTCCAAGGTCGGAAACCGAGGTCGCGTCGTTCTCGTTCAGCCAGTCATGCAGCAGACTCGACCGGCGAATTTCCTCTGCATGGTTTTGCGCGTCGTTGAGCCACTTGTTCGCCGCGTTGACACACTCATCAATGCCGGGTTCTTCCCATTCGTCGTCTTCATTGTTGCCGGGTTTTTCCTCAAGGCCGCCGAGAATTCGGTCGAGCACCAAGGCCTCAGCGGGGGAATCGACGATGCCGGAAGCCCCGTGGTCGCCGTTTTCCTCGTTCATCGGGACCGTGAGTTGCGCGATAAGTTCTGCGAAGCGCCCCGTTGGCTTCGGGCGGTCATCATTCAGGGTCTTCTGTGCTTGGGTATCGAGGAGAATGGCGCAGCAGGCCATGACGTGGCCGAGATGGTGAACACCGGAATCCTCGGCGTTTTCCTCGCCATCCCACCACGCCATCAGATGCCGCGTGGCGGCTTCGTAGTAGACGGAGGCCGTCACCGGATGCTCCCGGTAGTTCGCCCGGCCGTATTTCCGGGCTCCGTCGCGCATGGCCAGTCCAAGATGTATCAGCGCCACGGGCGGGACGTCAGCAATGCCCGGCTTGGCCATTCCGAAACGGGTCTTCGGGTTCGTATCAACGAGTTTCATCTTGTGTCCCGATACGCTGATGCGCGGGCACCCCGGTTTCAGGGAGGAAGAGGTATGGGTGGGATGCCCGCGCAAGGCGCTCGTCAGTCGAGCATTTCGTCCATGTTCTCGTCGGCGTCCCCCGCAGCTTCGGCCACGAGGTCGTCGATGGCGTCGAAGCTGAGATCGGTCCCGGCCTCCCAATGGGCGATGTAGGCCGCCAGCTTTGCCCGCTCGGTGTTGTCTTCGAGGTCGCTGAGCTTCTTCACACCGAGATGCTCGAACGCCGCGCTCACATTCTTCTTCTTCGCTTCGCGCTCGTCCTCATCTTCGCCGTCAAGGTAGGCCCGAGCAATCTGGCGAATTGCGCTCTCGTCCACTGCGCCGCTGATCGACACCGGCTTCCGCTTCCGAGCGGTTGCGCTCTTCTTCGCCGCCGCCTTTTTCGCTGCGGCTTTCTTCTGAGGTTCGCTTTTCGCGGCCTTGGCTTCCTCCGGCGCTTCGTCACCGACGGTTTTCCCGGGTTGCGCTGACTTCGCTGCCGTCCGGGCAATCTCTGCGAACCTTGCGTGAACTTCGGTATTTTCCCTGACTGCGGCGGTGAGTTCCGCAATCGCGGCTTCCAGGCTCATGTGGTG
This sequence comes from Paracoccaceae bacterium, assembly GCA_015485375.1. GTDB lineage: Bacteria > Pseudomonadota > Alphaproteobacteria > Rhodobacterales > Rhodobacteraceae > NORP23. Next base: position 9,353 of record WFTU01000319.1, read on the forward strand.
CTCCTCTCGTTTGCCTTGGCGAATCTTCCGATGCGGCCCTTCTAGCGCACAATATGTGGTAGCTTCAACTGAAAAGTGATATTTCCCTACTGTGGTAATTATGGTAGCCGTATCGGCTAAAGAATCACTGAAAAGGGTAAGGCCATGCCGGGCAAAGGAAAACCGCTCCACATCTACAACGACCTCTACAACCTGCTGATGGAATACTTCCCTGACCACCGGACCCCGGGCGGGTTCTTCGACGTGCCGGGCTTTGCCAGGGACCTGGGTCTGAGCCACGAAACCGTCTACCGGGCTCTCAGACATGATTCGCTCAAGATTCGTGTGGCGTTGGAAATCCTACGACTTTCGCACGACCGCCACCCCGAGATGCCCCTCTACTGGGAAAACCTGATCCGTTTCGCGCTCCCTGAGTTCAAGAAATACAGCGACGGCTCGGCCTCCTGCTGACCGCGCTCAACTGGCGTGAATCTGGAGGGGCGAATGTCAGGCAAGAACGACTTTCACGAGCTGAGCATCTCGACCGGGCGGGGAAACCGCGGCCGGGTCAAGAACATCACGATCACCTGGCGAAAATTCTGCCGCAAGTTCGAGCGCCCGTCGGTGGACGAGGGGCTGACCTTTGCCCAATACCTCAAGCTGTCGGTAGATGAGCAGGGCGCGCGCAAGGCCGCTCCCGGCTTCATCATCGGGGCGCATTTCAGGGACGGCAAGCGCCGCTTGGTGAACATGCTCAAGCGCACTCTGCTGTCCTTCGATCTCGACGCGGTGACGCCTGCCCAGATGGACGAAATAGAGATGGGCCTGTCGCCCATCTGTGACTATGAATTCCTGCGGCACACCACCCGCAAGCACTGCCCTGAGAGTCCGCGTTGGCGCATCCATATGCCTCTCTCTCGCCCGGTGGACCATAACGAGGCGAACGCTCTCACCCGCATCCTGGCCGCGCGCCTGTTCGCCGATCCGCAGGCCTCGATCGACGCGGTGGATGTGGTTTCGCACCGTTTTGCCCAAGTCTCATACATGCCGTCGCGTTCACGCGACCAGGAATACCGGTGTGAGCGCAACGAGGGGGAAATCCTCGACGTGGATGCGATGCTGGAGTCGTTCGAAGGCGACTGGCACGACCACACCCAGCTGCCCATGCGCTCGGATGAAAAGACGGCACGAGGAGCCGATCCAAACCGCAAGATGGAAGACCCGCGCGAGAAGCCCGGGATCATCGGTGCCTGGTGCCGCACTTACACCGTGGACGAAGTGATCGCCGAGTTCCTTGCCGACATTTACGAACCCGGTGCCAGCACTGACGGCCACCCGCGCTACACCTATGTCCCCGGCACCGGAGCCAATGGGGCTGTGTCCTACGATGACGGGCTGTTCCTCTATTCACATCATGGCTCCGACCCTATCGAGGGCGCGGCGAATGCCTGGGACCTGATGCGTGTTCACAGATTTGGCCATCTCGACGAGGCGGCACGGGAGGGGACGTCACCAGGCAAACTGCCAAGCTACAGGGCCATGGTGGAGTTTGCAGGCCGCGATCCTGCGGTCAAGGAGGCCCTGCTGGAGGGGCGGCGCGCCGGTTTCGATGATGATGACGAGGCCGAGAATACTGCCGGGAAGTTCGACGACGACGAACCGGGGGAGAGCGAAGTTGCAGAGATTATTCGGGACTCGAATAAACTGAACAAGAAGAGCTGGCGGACCGCGCTTGTCGTTCACCCCGAGACCGGTGCGGTGGCCAAGACCGTTCACAACGTCAACCTGATCTTTCAGCACGATCCGATCTTCAAGGGCACCATCTCCTACAACCTCTTCACCCGGAAGATCGTCACCCGAAAGCTGGTGGACTTCCCCGGGCTGGATTTGTCGCGGGTGCCGATCGAGGACACCTTCAACGGACGTGAATGGCTCGACGCCGACGAATATGACCGCAAGCTGATCCTCGCCGCGCCGGAGGAGCAGGGCGGCTACGGGCTGGATGCGAGCGTGCTGGACATTACCGCGGCCGTCGAGACAGCGGCCAGATGCAACTCCTTCCACCCGGTAATCGACCGGCTGGAGAGCCTCGAATGGGATGGGGTCGAGCGGGTCGAGACCTTCTTCATCGACTACCTTGGGGTTGAGGACAACGCCTACCATCGCGAGGCAGCCCTGGCGTGGTTCACCGCGGCCGTGGCGCGAATTTTCGAGCCCGGCTGCAAGTTCGACCATGTGCCGATCATCGGCGGTGCGCAGGGGATCGGGAAGTCCTCGCTCATCCGCATCCTGTCGATGGGCTACTTCGGCGAGCTGCCTGGCGCCTTTGACCGCTTGCAGGTGATGGTCGAGGCCATGTCCGGGGTGTGGATGGCCGAGATGGCAGAACTGGCCGGGTTCAGGAAGGCGGAGGTGGAGAACCTCAAGCACTTCATCTCTTCGCAGGCCGACCGGGTGCGGCTGGCCTACCGGCGCAACGAGGAGACCTTCCGGCGCCAATGCGTGTTCATGGGCACGACGAACCAGGAGGAATACCTCAAGGATGATACCGGCAACCGCCGTTTCTGGCCGATCAAGGCGAAGGTGGAACGGATCGACCTCGACAGGCTGCGCCGTGAACGCGACATGATCCTCGCCGAGGCGCTGGCCCTCTACCGCGAGCGCAGGAAGGAACAGCCGAAGGGTGAGCTTTATTTCGGCCTGGTCTCGGATGCAGCGAAGCAGACCGCGCTGGACCTCCAGGAGGAAAGCCGCACGACCCTGCCGTGGGAGCTGATGCGTGACCGGATCAAGGATTGGCTGGAAACGCCGGTTTCGCGTGCCGTGGTCGAAGAGGGAGCGGCAGAAACCTTCGACGACGAGGAAGGGGAACAGTTGGGGCTGCGGACAAGGGCGACGCTGGAAGAGGCCTGGCACATTGGTCTCGGGAAGACCGTCGATCCCAGTCCGGTGGACCTCCAGAACCTGAACAAGGCGTTCAGGAGCATAGCTGGGTGGCGCTATACGCGCAGACGGATTGGCGGGGGCCGAAAACGTGTAGTTTTCCGTGTTGGGGCGGATTGGAAAAACTGCGGTTGGCAGCCGATCGAGAACCGCTAAACTAACCTCTTCGTGCTCAACGAAGCCCCGAAAGGTCGTCCGTCGGCGGCCTTTTCAATGCCCGGGTCACAAATCACGACAGCTAAGAGTTTTCACAGTTGGCATGATGTTTCGAAGGCGAGGCGCGCGGTTTCTTGGCGTGTCCCGGCGAATGTCCCGGTGTCCCGGTGCTGTCCCGGTGGCGAAAACACCATCGGGACAGGTGTAATGGAATGATATTAAAGGGAAAAATGCGTATTGGCCCGGTGTCCCGGTGAACTTTCTGCACATACCTGATAAATGACAATGTAATTTCGCATTTTGTTTACGCTTCCCGGGGCATTTGCCCCGCTCAACAGAAAGCGGTTTTCTTGGATTCCGCTCTATTGGGTTTTCCATCGGGACACCGGGACAATCTCCAAATATATACGCAATATCAGATGGTTACCCCTGTCCCGTTAAGATTTTCTCATCGGGACACATGCCGGGGAGTAGACTGGTTTTTCGCTGTAATTTCAGCTACCTGGGTGGTTGTCCCAATGAGTTGCCGCTGACCGGGACACCGGCGGCAAGCTCTTCACGCGGAAAAACGGCCGCTCGCAGAGCGATTCAGCGCCCGACCCGTTTCCTCAAGTCGATTTGCCCAGGCAGCTTGCTCTCGGACCACGAGGGGGCTTTCGCGATCAATTCCCCGGGGAGGGGTCATTCGGTGATCCACAAGATTCCGGTTTCGGGGGTGCTGGAAACACCGGGGATGTTTGCGGATTCATTAGGTCAGAACGACTGTCCTATAGAACATTCACAGAACTCTCGAATATCGCGCTCCGCGCTCCCCGCGGAAGCCCGTTTCCCCGGACCAGGACCCGCAGCGGAAGCCCTTGAAACGTCGCTGAAAATGTCGCGCGGCCACGCGGAATCCCGATTGCCCGGAAACCCGCCCCGGCCCGCCCGGCACGGCTCCAGCACCACCCGGCACCGGCAGGCTATCGGCGAGCGCTCCAGCGCCCGCCTGTTCTTGCGGCCAGCTCCGGCCAGGCACGGCAGGCCTAAACCCAGGTGCGGCCCCTCTTCACTTGATAGCGGAAATTTCACCCATGACAGTTGAAAGAGAGGTGCAAATGCACTAGAAGTTATTACAGAAAGGGGCGGGTTCCGCCCCGACGATTCGGAGACTGGAGGCCTTGCCATGAAAACCCTTGCCGCTAACCCCGATGCCATGACCGCCCTGCAAGCGTGGGCGCAAGAAAACCCGACGCTGGCCATTGGGGCGATGGCCCTTGCCCTGATCTTCGCCGCGCCGCGCCTTGCCCGCGTTTTCGGGCTCTAATCTTCACCCAAAAAGGAAAGAATCAGCTATGGGTTACGTTGTGAATTGGACATTCGCGGATGATGCGCCGGGCGGCCGGGAAGTGGTTGCCACGGCAAAAGAGGCTTACAGGCTGATGCGCCGCCTTTACCGTAGCGGCGCGCTCTATGCCGATATGTGCACCGCCGGTTGCCCGTCCTGCCCCTTGCTCTACGTCGAGTCCGACCTTGAACAGGTTGACCCGGTGAACGCGATTGCGTGGCAATTCGCGCTGGAGCTGGTGGCGGAAGTTGGCCGCGCCGGGCTGCGGGAAATCAACCGGCGCAATGCTGACCTGCCGGCCGGTATCTGTGCCAGCCATGACCTTTGCGACGCCAATTTGCCCATGGCCCGCGCCTTTGAATTGGTCATGGGCTATGAGCTGGACCCGGCCAGCGAAAGCGACGTGGCAATCTGGAATCTGGCATGGGAAGCCGCCAAGCGCGCGGGGTTCTGGCTGGATATGCTGGCCGCGCCGCTGGAGCCGGTGCAGCCGGAAACCGGCTTTCGCACCCCGCGCTTGAACGGGCTGGCAAACCGGGCGGAAAGGCAAGCCCGGGCCGACCTTGAAACACTGGGCGCGGTTGCCGCTTGGCATGGGCACACTGGCCCGCGCGCCGTCAACGGTTGTCCGATCATTGCTTTCTGGCCGCGCCGGGCGGGTGGGCTGCGCATTGTGGCCGATAGAGGCCCGGAAAGCCCACATCGCTACGTTGTCGCCTCTTGGCACCCGAACAGCCCTGACTCGTGGTCATGGGGCCACTACTGCGAAACCGCGATCGAGGCGCGGGAAACGCTGGAGTCGTTCGGCCTCACGGGCGCGCACGTCAAGGCCGGTAAACCGGCCTAATCCGAAACCCCCAAAGTAAGAGCAACTCAACATGGCTAACGAATTGAAACCCCGTGAAGTTGAAACCGAACAGGCCCTGATCTGGGCGCGCCGCCAAGGCTACAGCCAAGGCGAAACTGCCCTGAATCAGTATTGCAGCGCGCGCGGCCTGATCTGGTCCGAAGATTACGCCGGGCAAATCTGGATTCGAGTCCTGCCCTATGTCGCGCCGGGAATGTCGCTTGAGAAACTTTCGCACAAACTGGCGCAGTTTTGCCGCGACACCGGGCTTGAACCGGCCAGCGCCGACGAAATGCTTGCCCGCTTGAAGCCCGCACCGGGCGGCGATCCGCGCGCCGCATGGCTTTCCCGATTTATTGACGCATGGGAGTCGGACGAATGAAACCCGACACGGAAATTCGCCTTTCGGAACAGGGGCGCAAGAAATACGCAGAATTGCGCCGCCGGGCGGTGCATCAGGCGCGCGTTTGGGGATACACCGGCGCGGATGCGCGCAATGCCTTGCTTGCTGCCCGGGCATGGGATGCCGGGGAAACTCGCAAACCGATTTACACCCCCGCGAAAATCTGGAGTCGTGACGTCACGCGCTCCAATGGCGGGCGGGTTTTCGCGGCACACGGGGAAAGCGCCTGCCGCTGGATCGAAAACCCCGACTCCGTCGGGCTGCGCCTTGTCGGGCTGGCCCATGACGTTTTCCCGCGCGGGGTTGAGCATCGCGGCTGGTATCTGCACCCGGACGGGCTGGGCGAAACCGTGGCCGGGGTTGTTTATCAGCTGCCCGCCCGTGACGGGCGCGCGCGCTATCTGGCCGGATACGCTGACCCCTACAATGCCGACTCGGACGGGCGCGGCCCGGCCCTGTTGTCGCTGGAGGTTTTCGAGGCTGAACCGGAATATTGCGAATCCGGTTTCTGGTATGACGGGGCCGAGGATGCCCGCCAAGAGGCCGCGCGCCGGGCCGATGCAATCGCCGGGGCAATGGCGGAAGCCGAAAGGGATTATCAAGAGGGCTGGAGCGCGGGCCAGCGGGCGCGCGAATTAGCCCGGGAAGCGCTGGAGGCCGGGCGCGAATTGGTGGCGGTCTGCCGCGATGCCCGCGCCTTGTGGAAGCTGCGCCGTGGCGTGCAGGCAATCCCCGGCCCGGTTATCCGCAAGCATTTGCGGGCCAGCCTGGCCCGCGTTCGGGCAGCCCGGGAAGCCTATCAAGAGGCATTGGAAGCCGCGCGGGAAGCCCGTGACGAAAAGCCCGCCCCATGGTTCGGGCAGGATTGCCCCGCCCTTGAGGGCTGGCAGGCCGGTTATTCGGAGGGCTGACTCATGGATGCTTTCATCTATCGCGCCGCCCTGCTTTGCCCCGATTGTGCCCGCAACGTCATGCGCCGACTCCCGGCCAAGGCCGACGACTCCGACGCATGGCCGCAAGGCCCGTATCCCCACGGGGGCGGGGAAGCGGACGCACCGCAGCATTGCGACGAATGCGGGGTTTTCCTGGAAAACCCGCTGACCCCGGAAGGCGGGGAATATGTCGAAACGCTGGCCGCTGAGCATGACGCGCCCGGGCTTTCATGGGCCGAGATCGCCGACCGGGCCGACGTCGGCGGCGCGCCGGTGCTGGCTGACTGGATTCGGTTCTATCTGGCCCCCGGCCTTTGAGCTGCGAAACAAGTTTCACCCGAAAAGGAAGGAATTAATCAATGAGCACGGAAACCGAAAAGAGGGCGGCGACGTTTGCCGAACTCGCCGAAAAGCATGGCTTGGAAATATCAGCGACCCCGGTTCCGAGCCGCCCGGGCGGCGACTCTGACTGGAACGCAAGGGCGCTGCACTGGCACGTTGAGCTGACCCGTGCGCCGCGCGCCGGTGACAAGCCTTTCGGCCCGCGCGTGCCCGTATGGGTTGGCTATTGGTCCGCCGGGCGCGGGCTGGCCGAAAACTGGGCGCGGAACGGTGCGAAAAACCCGCGCACCGGGCGGCGCGATGGCGTGGCGGCCCGGCTGGCGCATCGGCTGCGCCTGTATGAGGCGGGAAAGGGCGGGGATTCCAAGCATGACCTGCTGGAACAGATAGCGCGGCGCTATCACGCCACGGCACCGCTAGACGTTGCCGACATTCTGGAGTCGCTCCAGCTGGACATTGCGGGCTCGGATCAACCCTTTGAAGATTGGGCCTTTGATACCGGATATGACCCGGATTCCCGCCGGGCCGAATCTATCTGGCGCGCCTGCCGCGATACCGCGCAACAGATGCGCGCCGGGCTGGGCCGCGCCGCATTTGCCGAATTCCTGGAAATCGCGCCGGAATAACATTCACCCGAAAAGGAAGGACTCACCCATGGGAATTGACAAATTCAACCCGCCCGAATCCGCCCTTGTCACGGTTTGGGGCTGGTCGCATGACGTGAACGGCAACCCGGTTGCCCGGTATGAAATCCTTTGGCCGGGCGGTTCATTCGCCAGCCCGCGCCGGGAACAAGTTGGCTATCGCGACAAGGTTTCGCAATCCGCCCTTTGGCGGCTTTCGCAGCTCTTCCCCGGCACTGCCTGGAAAATCGGCCCGGACGGCATCAAGGGAAGCCGGGAAGCCGGGGAAGCGGTTTTCCGGGCGGTGCGCAACCATGACGCGGAATTCGTGCCAGTGATTTTCCGGCTGGAGAAAGCCCCGGGCTGCAAGCCGACTCCGATTGCCTTTTTCCCGACGCTGCCCGCCGACTATGCCGGGCTGGACGTGGTCTGCTATGCGCACCTTGGCCAGCATTCGGGCGCGTCAAAGGCCTACTACCGGACTACACGCCGGGCGCGCCCGTCGGAATATGCTGAATTGCGCCATGAGCTGGAATCCATCGGCTACCGGCTGGAAATCTGCCAGCGCTGGACCCCGGCCCATGACGCGCGCCGCCTGGCCGAGTTGCGCCGCCAGAACGTCGCCGCAAACCGGGTTGCCGAAAAAGAAGGGGCGGGCGCATGACAAGGGAACAACGAATCCGTGACCTGTTGCCCGCGATTGCCGCGCGGCTGGTTCTGGAGGGCGCGCGCGACGTCTCCGACTCCGAGCTGCGCCGGGCATTCCGGGGATGCGTCTGTCCCGACATGCTATTCCGAGTCGCCAAGGCTGCCCGGGCGCGCGGCTGGCTGACCGCGCACAATCTCGAAACGCTTGCACGCTGGAGGACTCGCAATGCCCGAATTCACGCTTGATTGCGGGAACATTGAAGGGCGGCTTTCCTTTGATGCGTTGCCCGCCATTGTGCGCGGCTACATTGAAGCTGCCTTTTTCACCGGGGTTCGGTTCTGGCCGGTTGACGGGGAACCTTTCGAAGTTGAGGAAGTCGGGTTTCTGGACCTTGACCCGGAAGGCCTGGAACAGATGAAAACCGACGCCTTGCGGTTCTGGATTGAAAACCGGCGCGACATTGCCGCCGCAATCGAGGCCGCGCCGGAATATGACCTGACCCGGGCCGGGCATGACCTTTGGTTCAGCCGCAACGGACACGGCACCGGATTCTGGGATAGAGGGCTGGGCGACATAGGCGAAAGGCTGGACGCTGCCGCCGCAAAAATGGGCGAATGTGACCTTTTCGCCGAACCGGCCCCGCCCGGCTGGCGTGTGCTGGTGGAGCAATTCGAAACCCCGCCGTTGACAGATACCGAATGCGCCACGCTGGCCGCCCTGATCAGGGAGTCGCCCTGACGTGGCCTTGTGGACCCTGACTTGCGCCGCGCTGGCTTTGCTGGCGCGCGATGCAGGGGCAACCTTGGCCCTGTTCGCAATCTGGACAATCGGCGCGGCCTGGCTGGAGTAAGCCGCCCGCCGCTTGGCCCATAGCCCGAAAAACGGAAACCCCGGCCCGCGCCGGGGTTTTTTCGTTTTTCGGGCGGTGCTGGAGGGCTGGAGCCGGTGCCGGTCGGCCTTTGACCCTAGCTGCCCTAGTCGAAAGAGTCCGCCGCGCGGAGAAGGAAACTTCACAGGCCGTGCCAGTTCCTCGAGACTTCACGCTCCTGCCCGGTCCTCGAAACTTCACACCCGTGGCCGGTCCTAGATATACGGTGACGACGAAGAGTGCGCCCTCTTCTTGTCAGTCTGCATTTCGGTGCGAGAACACGAACTTGGGTCAGTATTTTGCTAGATCGCATTGAATGGCCACATGGAGCTTATCCAGAATATGTTTTTGTAGCATGTACCAACCGTCCTCAATGTCTTGCGGCATCTTTCCAAGAAAGTTTTCCCTCAATTTTCTCTCAAATTCCTCTAAAAGGGTGCCCTTAATGTCATCATGGGAGAAATAGTTACGGTACGTTCGAATCTCATTAAGCACCTCCGTTGTATTTGGCGCGACGCAGGCAATCTTTTCATTTTTTAGCAGCCCCTTTCGCAGGTTCTTGTCCGCCGATTCAACAAGCAGTTTATACGCCTTAACAAGAAAAGCGACTGCACTGTTTTCGTCATCAGCAAGGGGGACTTGGCAAAGCGTATGTATCCTCTTTGGTCCGTTTCCTCCAAAAAAGTTCACTGGCGCATTTTCTTTGAGTGCCTGGTCGAGGCTAGCTATATCGCTAGCGATCTTTGTTGTTCTCATTGAAATCCACTGCCTACGTCGATCGGGTGGCTCAATAAGTTTTTCCGAAGCGCGAACGCCCATTAAGTCCTTTCGCAAGAATTCTCGCACGACCGGGATCAGAAACCTCGGCATTCCTCCGGCTTGGACGCTAACCAGTCCGTATTCCCGAATATGTCGCACGAATTCGTCTTCCGAGCTAAGTTCGTGGAAATCAGCCCATTCATTTCGTGCCAACATTTCAAGCATGTAGTATTCGTTCGGATATAGTTCTTTAATTTCTGACACTACATGTCCGCAATAGGATGCAAGTTCACCGTCTCTCTCTTTCTCCGACTTGCGTAGTTCATCGGCGTCCAACCTGACGGGCCTGTCAACACCGGCGGAAAGAAGGGTTTCATGGTAGTAACTACACGCAAGCCGGGTTAGCAAAGGATGCCCACCGTAGTGGTCGTGCAGGTATTCGATGGCTGAATCGGTAAAATGAAGGCCCATCCTTTTCCCAAAGAAACCAATCATGTTTCTAAGGTTCTCTAACGAAAATCCTCGAAGGTATTGGACGTTAAAGATACTAAACATCGGGTTTTGAACTGTCCGCCCCGGCTGGATTGGACTTTCAAAACGATCCACGTCGCAAACTGTAGGGTTCACTCCGCAAACGACGTAGCAAATCTTCTGAAACTCACTTTGAATAGTCCAAAGTGATTGCCATAAATCGATGAAATCTCGCTTCCAGTCGTCAAGTGGCGAAATCGGGGAAATATACTCAATCTCATCAAATATCACGCAAAGCTTTTTCCTCTTTGGCAGGTCCTGAACCGCAACTGAAAGAACATCGAATACATCCTTTCCCGACGATAACAGACTGCTGTATTTTTTTCCGGAAATAGATGCGGCCGCTTTAATGATTTCCTTAGCTAGATTGTCCGCACCTCCAGACCGGATCGAGCGCTTCTTGCAGTCGAGAAACAATGGCTGTGCATCATCAGATTTTTGAAGGAGGCGCTTCACTTTCAAGAGTACTGAGGTTTTTCCGGTTTTGCGAAGTCCGAAAACCCCGGTATTTTGACTCTTTCTAATGTTGTCGTGGATCGACGCGACAATATCTTCTCTCCCGTAAAAATACGCGTCTGATCGTAGCGGCAACCTGTAGTCAAAAAGGTTTCTAATAAAGAGGTTCTTGCGAATGTTATTCTTGACTGCCCAGTCATCAGAAATACTTCTTTCAAGAGTGTTATCGTCGAACGGAACCACCATCCGGGTTTCGGGGTTTTCCGAGCAATAAATTGAAACAAATGCATTCAGGTTGCTTGCGGGTGACGCAAGAAATATAACGCTTTGGTCGATCCGACCAATTAAAGGATCTTCGGCGCAGATTTGGTCAATAGCCTGCATTGACCGAGGTTGGATGGTATCATAGTTAGACCAGAAGAGCGCGATTTCTCGTTCGAACCCGAACGTTTGAGAAATGTCTCGTGACGGCTTCAGCAGGAACACGGATATGATGGTATTTTTTAGCCTTCTTTCACGCTTCCACGTTATCCGGAATGTTTTGCCAAAGGCGATTTCGATTTTCTTTTCGATGCCGCTTTGCGGTACGCGGTCGGACTCGCTGTAGCTGTAAAAACTTGTCACCGTCACGCCTCCAGGAATACCTGCTAGGCGCGAGTGCGCCTTCAACTAGTAGGTAGATATGCCAGTTCGCGCCTTCTGAGATTAAACGATCTTCCTAAGCAGTCAATCGACAATCCTTTAGGTGATCCTGCCCCCGTTTCACCGGAAAGCCACGCTCTTGTCACTCTGGACGGTTTTCGTGCCTTTCCCGTAGCTCACCCGCGCGGCCTGGCAGATCGCGGCGTCGTCGCCCATGTAGTCGATCACCCGGACGAACCCGTGATCGAGGACGCGGTGCACCCGGTAGAGCCGTTCCTCCATCCCGGTGCTTGTCGCCCGCCGGGTCTCGCTGATCTGGCCGCGAAGCTCTTCTGCGGCGGTGACAGGATGCTGGGGGGCATTCATTCCTGGACCCTCACCTGTTCGAGTTCCGCCAGCCGCTCCTCGCGGCCGATGAGGTGCTCGGGCCAATCTTCCGGCCGGAATCCGGCGAGATACGCACGGTAGAGCCGTGCGACGCGCGCAGGGGCCTCCCGGGCCGTCTTGAGGCTCGGATCGCGCTCCATGCGGCGAACGGTGGACACGTCAGTCTCAAGCACCCGGGCGGCCTCGGCCGGGGTCAGGCCAAGGGTCTCTCGGGCTTTTCTCAACTCGTCAGGCGTCATCGTTCATGGCTCCTCTAACCCTTTATCGTTGGGTGATTCCTAGGGGCAAATGCCCCTTTAGTCAATACTCGGTAGAAGGATAATCTTTCACCTGATTGTTGACTATCGTGACAGGAGCGATATGGAATCTGGTGGTGGAATCACTCAAAGGAGCGACTGACATGGGGTCTGCAAGAGCCACCCCCGAGGAGATGAAGCGAAGGGTTTCAGCGATCTCCGGCCTGCTGTCGGCTGGGGTCCACCCCGATGAAATCGCAAAGAAGCTGGGCCTCCCCCTCGGCAAGGTGCGTTACACGATAAGGGCTTACCCGGAGCTGCAAACTCGGTGGGCGCGCCTTCGCTCCGTCGGTTAGCAATCTTGAACGTTTCCTCGAGAGCGTTGACGCGCAGTTGGCGAACATTTCGCCCCCGTTGAGCAGTGATCAGAGAAAGAACGTGCTGAATTCCGCGCGAAACGCGTGGGAGAGCCTTTGGTATCCGCCTCCAGAGAAGTGTGCCGACGATTATTTCCACCCTTATTTGAATGAGTTGGACCGCGAGAAGGTAATTGAGCAGCTACGGGAACTCGACACCTTGGGCGCTCCTGGTATCGTTGATCTCTTGGATACGATTTCGGCAAACGAAGACGCCCTCAAGAAGCTACAAGACGAAGTGACGCGGACGGAGGCAATCGCGCCACATGTGGACGCCAAACGAGAGCGTCTTTCCCAATTAAACGCAGAAATCCAACAGCTTGACCAAGAAATTGGGGCGCTAAAGCGTGAAATGGCCGCGCTGGAGAGCCAGATCAGTAAGAAGAACGTCGAACTTACGAAGCTCGCCGGACAGTGGGATCAGGCGAAACCCTCAATGCGTCGGGCGATGCGAGCCTTGACCGTTGCTGCGATGGTTGACGAAATCGTTGAAAAAGCGGTTCCGAGCCAAATCGAGGCCATTGCAAAAGCAATGACGGAAGCCCATAGGATGATGGCCCACAAAAAAGATTTGGTTGAGAGGATCGAGATTGATGAGAATTGTGATGTAAAGCTTCTGAATTCGGACGGAACAGACCTGAGAGGATACGACCTTTCGGCGGGGGAAAAGCAGATTTTTACCCAAGCCCTCATTTCGGCTGTGTCGTCGGTGTCGGGACGTGGCTTCCCTATGGTGATTGACACACCGCTTGGGCGTTTGGATGTGGAGCATCGAAAAGGGGTCTTAAGTCACCTTGCCCGCCGAGAGCACCAGGTCATTCTCCTCTCTACTAACACAGAGGTCGTTGGTGAATACCTCCGCGAGATTAGCCCGCACGTCCAAAAGAAATACCTGATACAATTCGAGAGGATTGGTGAGATTGGGCAATCAACGGTCCGTCCGGGGTACTTCGAGGAAGAGGAGGGCCGAGAATGACTCTTTCATTGGTTGAAGTGGCCGGAGCGAATTTTCGGACGGATGATGCAAGCGATGCGCTGAACACCGAGTTTATGAAGCGACTCGGGATGCGCAAACGATATCTTCCTGCGCGTCTGGCGATTGCGCGCTCTCTCGCCATTCAGGGGCCTCCGCCTTCGCTAGAGCCAGACGTTGATTACGGAAAGGTTATTAAGGGCGACACACTTTTCGGCACAGGGACCGATTTGTCGGTTTGGGTTTCGTTAATCGTGCAGCGCAATGAGAATGCTGAACTCAATGTGCGCGATCTTATTTCATTGGTTGGGGCACACTGGCGTAGGGGGCTTCGCCTTCTAAACGATGAGTGGGAACAATCTCAACACGATGTGGCCAAGTTTGTGAAGCGCTTAGTGGAAGTTGCCGATCTACCGCAGTCCGGCAAAACGCTGCCCGTCACCGGCGCAACGGGTGGGGCATCGACATTTTCCAGTGGAAAGATTGATGTACCATTGGGCGAGATCGGCGAAGACATTGCTACCGGGGAACGCGTGTACTGGAGCATGAATGGGCCCGGAGGTTCGCCCCACTGCGCCATTATGGGTGGAAGTGGTTCAGGCAAGACAGTAATGGCGGCTGCAATGTTGCGCTCTATTCGGCAGCAGGCGGCAGTTCCGCTGATAGCGTTCGACTTCAAGGGCGACCTTGCCGATTTCACCGGCGTACAGGATGGCCAAATGCCTTTGGGTCAAGCTTTCGATGCCACGGTTATCGAACCTCCCAGAATGCCTATACCACTTGATGTACTTTCCGTTCCTACACGGGACCAGATCAGTATATCAGAGGCTGCCTCCCGCTTTCGTGAATCTTTTGGGCGCCTCAAGGGTTCAAGGTTGGGAGATCGGCAACGCACCGCGCTCCATGAGGCTGCGAGTAGAGCTTTAGCTATGCACCAGCCATGCGAGCTAGAGCACATTAGGGATGCTCTGGTAGATGTCTATGCTGAGCACGAAATGAAGGAGGACGGTGCTGTTTCCACCATGGAGGAGTTATGCCGCTTCCCCCTTTTTACCCCGTCAATGAGTCCGCAAGAGTTCTTTAGTGATAGCTGGATCATAAAGCTCCCCCCTAACGTGGCCGAAGACAGTAGAACGATTGTAGTGAACCTTCTTCTTGACGCGTTGGATCAGTATCTCAATTCCCTACCGGACGCGGGAACTGATGCTGGTGGCGCGCGTGGGCTCAGAATACTTTGCATGGTAGACGAGGCACACCAAATCCTCGGGACAAAACTACCGTCACTTTCACGCTTGATCCGCATGAGCCGGTCAAAGGGAGGTGCCGTCATGCTGGTCTCCCAATCACCCGATGATTTCTCAGGTGAAGACGACGAATTCCTGGACAATATGGGGCTGGTGGCGGCTTTTGCAACCAACGCCAAACCGGGAGCCGCGGCCCGAGTGCTTGGGAGAGGTGCGAATCTTACAAGCCTTAAGACCGGACAGTGTTTTGTTCGGTTTGACAAGGTGACAAGGAAAATCCTGGCGTGGGCGGCAAGGTCGTAGATTCACGTAGGAAAAGTGGAGGCCGTGGGTTGAGTTTAATGGGTGAGGACAGCGTGGAAACAGGGGACTGGAAATATCTTGGAGGAGAGCTATTACGCAGAACGATACAACCTGTGAAGGACGTTCCCTTTGTTCTCTATGTGATTCTGGCAATTATTGGCCTTGGCGGTTTAGGAATTTGGGTTGAATTGGTGAAAGTGCTTCTAGCTTCTGGTCCCTTTGATCAGACAGGTTTGCTTATCGCATTGGCGACGTTTTTCCCTGCCTTGATTGGATCGTCTTCACTCCAGCTCATTCTTGCTTCTACCGGAAACGGCAATAAAGTTTTGGTGTCATTTGCTCTGCTTATCTGCGGAGTTGCGGTTGCCGTCGGGGTTTTGATCAATGTCTTTTTCGAGACTTATCCTGCCGCAGCATTTCGATCTTCGATCTTCTTTGCGCTCATAGCGGTTTGGCTTTGGTGGATCACAAATGGCGATGACCCAACTTATAAAAGTGCGCCAGTTGATGCGCCGAGTGGAGGAGACACAGACAGGCCTCTGAAAGGCGACACTTCGGGGTTCGTCGAATGACTGATTTCGAATTCCCGTATGTGACCCCGGCCTTGCGCGTAGACCAGCGGCTAGGTACGTTTTATGTTGTCTCAATTCCGGCGGAGCTTCTTCTGATCGTCGCAGCAAGTGACCGGATGCGCGCTTCAGTAAAGCCCGATGGTATCGGGTACCTTCTTCATGGCACTCAACGTATTGTGCAAGACAAACGCCTCAATGAAATTGCTGACTATATAAATCGAGTGGACTCGGCATTTCCTAACTCAATTATTGTCGCTGCGAACTACGACCTCGAAACGGGATTTGATCAGGGCGAGTTGGAATATATTTCAGCCGAAGAAACTGGGAGACCGCTTGACAATACTCTGGTTTGGAAGGTGGAAGAGTCGAAGAGTGGCTGCCATCAATTGATTATTCCTTCGGATAAAAAGCTGGCGGCAATTATTGACGGGCAGCACCGCTTGTTTTCTTTTGCCCGAGCTGAGCCGGAAGCTATGAGGGATACTCATTTGCTTTGCTCTATCTACATTGACTTGCCTAAAGCGCTTCAAGCTCAGATATTCGCAACGATCAACTCCACACAGAAACGCGTAGACCGCAGCCTCACTTATGAGTTGTTCGGGTACAATGTTTCGGACGAGGATGAAGAGCTTTGGACCCCGGATAAGCTGGCAGTTTTTCTCACCCGCAAGCTCGCTACTGAGCCCGAATCGCCGCTTCAGGGACGCATTCGGGTCGCTCCTAAACAGGACGAAATCTTGAAACAGTTGGCCGCAGAGGCGAGTTGGCGTGTTTCGACAGCGGTTGTCGTCGACGGAATTCTTAGACTTTTCTCCAGCAACCCCAAGAGAGATGCAAACTTGATGCGGAGGGGAAAGGCTCGACCTAGAGCGGTGCTGCGCGAGCACACTAAGGACAAATCGCCGCTCCGCAAGCATTTCATTGATGTTAATGATGCCTTGATTTACAAGATTGTGCTCAATTATGTCGCTGCTTGCGAGGAAGTTTTTTGGAGCAATGCAAGCGAAAAATCGTTCATTTTTCGGACTATTGGTGTACAGGCCATTTTTGACATTCTCAGGAAGATCGTAACCGGTTCCCTGGAGGACAAAGATATTAGCGTCGGATATTTCACTCGCCGACTCAATGGCGCGCGCGAGGTTGACTTCGCCGATGAGCAATTCCAGAATCCATCTGGGTCGGGTCGAACCCATATTCGGAAAGCGATCGAGAAAGCCATTGGATTTGATCGTTAGGCTTTATTGCCCCCCCCAAAAAAAATCGAGCGGGCCAGACAGGAACGTAGATGGCTCCAAGCCTGGGAAGTTCACGCTGGCCGGGCCGGTCGATAGAAACCCTGCTCTGATTTTCAACTGATAGTTCACTTTTCCCTTGAAATGGCTTACTTCACCAGAAAGATTACCAATCAACCGGAATCAGTGCTCAGGGGGTGCGCGCAGATGGACAGCCGAGAGAGCCTTCTCCAGGCCGGTGGTCCGTTCGATATTGTCTTGGCCGACCCGCCGTGGCGCTTCGCTTCCAACTCGAAGGACCGGCCGGGGAAGAACCCGATGGCGCACTATGAGTGCATGGCGCTCGACGAGATCAAGGCCCTGCCGGTGCGCGAGATTGCAGCCAGAGATGCGCTCCTGCTGCTATGGGTGACGGTGCCGTTTGCGCAGCAGGCCTGGGGCGTGATGGAGGCCTGGGGGTTCAGGTATGTCTCGCAGATGGTCTGGCCCAAGGAGCGGATCGGGACCGGATTCTGGGTGAGGAACCGCCACGAAATCGTCTATGTGGCCCGGCGGGGCAGGTTCCCTTGCCCGCGCCCTGCGCCGTTCCCGGACAGCGTGATCCCCGGCCCGCAGCGCGAGCACATCCAAAGTTCCCTTTTCCGGGATCAGGTCCAGGTCGGCCGAGCGCAGTGGTGGACTCCAGAGGGCCAGCATCCGCTCATTCCGCTTGGCAGCATCGTGTGCGCCGCCAACGAGCGTAGATTCGCGCAGAGGCGAGGTCACCGTCGTGTTCGGCTCCCCAAGAAGCGCGCGTGCTTCGGCGTCCAGCGTCATCACATCCAGACCCGCATTGGACCGTTGGCCACGTTCCCTGCAATCTGGCGCTCAAGGCGGTCGATATAGGCCGCAAGGCGCAAGGCATTCGCCGCGACGTATTCGACACGCTCTCCGTTCTGATCGACGAAGACCCGTGCAGCCCGCCCGGTCACGAGCAGGTGGTATTGGGCCTTTGCTTCGTCGAGTTGCTCCTGGAGCGTCACAGGGGTGTCTCCCTAGCCAAGGGTTTCAGCCAGCTTTCGCAAGCTAATATCACTTTTTGGTTGAAGATCAAACCAAAAGTTATTTCCCTCTGACACCAAATCGTTTTCGTCCCAGGGAGCGGCCCAGCTCGGTGGATTTTTCCAGTCGATGTGCGGGACCCTGACCTTGCTCGAATGAGCCAGCGCGACGCAGTAAACCAGCAGGTCCCAGGCTTCGTTGCGGGACTTTCCGGGGTTCACCCAGCCCCTTGCGGTTTTCGTCTCGGCAGTCAGCTCGACATACCACCAGTCCGGTAGCCAGTCGGGGAAATGCACCATGCCGCCGCCCGGTTCGGTGCGCGCGAGCATGTTGTTCACCATGTCCTTGGCGGCATTTGAGTTGATGAACATGACAGGCACTTCGCCTCGGGCCTGCGCGCGGCGGTCCTTGCGCTCTGCATCCGGGTAGTCGATCCGCACGAGGGGTGCGGAGGCCCGCGGCTCGCCCTTGAGTAGTTGCACGCGGCGGTGGAGGTTCTGCCCGTTCTTGCGCAGCTGGCGCCAATATTCATAGGCATTTGCTGTGACGCCCTCGCGGCCGCCCGAGTCCACGGCCATCATCCGAACCTGCATCTTGCGGCCCGAGCCGTCACCGAGCTCATATTGGCGCAGCAGAACCTGATCGGTCAGCAAGTGCCAGTCCTCGACATAAGCGCCGGGGTTCAGGGGCAGCGGGTCGTCATCCTCGTCCAGCCTCGCTGATTTTCTGATCTTGAAGCGGTCGATGATCCACACATCGCCGTGTTCGCCGATCCCGTGAACCTGACATTCGAACCGGCTCTTCTGCACATCCACCGTGGCGAGCAGAAACCGGACGCCCTCCGGCACTACCTTCTCACCGAAATCCCGGGCACGGGCCTTCAATTCCTCGGGAAGGCGTTCGGCCTCGACCCCTGCGGGCAAGTAGGGCAAAGCCTGATCCGTGTTCACCGTGGTCTTGAGGGCCTCTTCCGAGCCTGTCGCCTCAAACTCCTGGACCGCCTTGAGGTATTTCAGCGTCATGTCCGTCCAGTCGGCAAAGGCCGCTGCGGGACCTTTCAGCCAGAATGAAGCAATCCGCGAGCGAACCGGGGTTCCTGTTATCTCTCCGTTGTCCGGGTCGAACTGCTCCCCGTCGCGTAGCCAGAAGCCACGCTTGTTCATCGCGCGCTTGCCTGGCGTTCCGGTGTCATCATGGGTCGTGTCCCGGTAGGGGTGAGAACAATGAGGGCAACGCATTACAACCTGCTCGGCCGCTTCCAGCGGGTCCTCGCTGTCGGGCCACTCGAAGAGAGAGAAATCAGGCTCGAACGGGGCACTGCAGCTTAGGCAGGGCCAATACCACCTTCGCCGGTCGCCGCGGTTGTAGAGCGCCAGAATGCCGGTCGTCGGCGGGGCCTGATGCGGCGATTGCGGCATCCAGCGGGAATTCTCGATCGGCCGGGAGGGTGAAGATTCCGCCGCACACATTCCGAAACGCCCGAAGGTCTTCATCCTCTGCGCCGCAAGATCGTAAGGTGAGCCTTCGCCGCCAATATCCTGATCCATCCGGTCATAGTCCGCCAGCCAGAGCCGTCCGACGGGCTTGCCAGAAAGCTCGTTCACCGTTGGCCAGGAGAGGGTGTAGAGCATCCCGCTCGTGAATTTCGTCGAATAGGTGGACTGGTGATGCTTGCCCGGCAGGAGGCGCTCGCGCACGGCCGCGGTGTCCCGAAACAGTTTCTCGACGCGCCGCTGGTAGAAATCGCGGGCCGAAGACTGCGACTTGTCGATGTGCATGAAATCGGCCGGATCGCAGACCGCCGAGTAGGTGAGCCAGTTCAGGCTCATGTCGCTCTTGCCGCACTGGGCCGGGCCGACGAAGATCATCCCAGTGAAATCGACAGAGGTCAGAACCTCCATCGGCTGCACAAGATAGGGTGTCATGTCATTCCTGAATGGGCCGACATAGGAACCCGGATTATTGATGTAGCGGTATTTCTCCGCCGCTTGGGCAACGGTCAGGCGTTCGGGCGGGCGCACGGCTTCCGCCGTTGCAAGGACCATCTCTTCCAGCGTCTGAAACCTACCCATCGAGGTCCGTTCCCGCGATCTCGCCGATCTGGCTGGGTGTGGCACGTTCCTTCGGCATTTCTACGAGCGTATGGTGGAGGTCAGCCTGTAGCGCGTCCACCATGCGCGTCAGCTCTTCCCGGGCCTCGGCGGGAAGGGCGTGGCCCTCGCTCAGTTGGTCGATCCAGAGTTGTGTCGTCGTTTTGAGGCGATGGAATGCTTCGCCAAGGACCTCCAGAACGTCCTCGGTCGGCCACAACTCGCCCGCCTGGAGGCGCCATTTCTGTTCCTTGAGCTTGGCATCCCAGACGTCTTTCTGGAGGGCTTTTGGCAGGTCTTCGACGCCCATTTTCTTGATGTGCTGGGCGACGTTCACGCGCGGCGTCACGAGGTATTGTGCCGCCTGCCGAAAGTCGTAGAGGGGCTGGTTGCCGCGGTGCTGGCCGACCGGGGGGAGTTCGGATAGTCGCTTGAGGATGGTCTTGCGGTCCATCCCCCAGACCTGCATCAGGAACGTCACCGATACCGGTCGGTTCAGGGCCATGATGACAGTGCTGTCCGAGGCAGTCCGATGGGTGCCGCCACCGCCGCGGTTCTTTTTCTTTTGTCCTCTTTTTTCCGTCGGCGCATCAGTTTCGATGCCGAGGAATTCATCCACGTCGCTCATGCCCGCTCCGCGATCCGGGCCTCCTGCCAGGCTTGGATTTCAGACTCGATGAAGGCGATCCGGGTGGGAGAGAGTTTCACAGGCTTCGGGAACAGCCCCGAATCGGCCCATTTGTAGATCGTCCTGCTGGACAGTCCGATCCTGCGCGCAACCTCTCCAACACCAATGAACACGACGGGATCGTTCCCGGCGGACACCTTTGTGCGGTCTTGTCTGGACATGCCTTTGATACCCCAGAGATGAATCGCTTCCCCGAAACCATAAATCACCCAAAAGATGAAAAACAAGTTGAAAGTTGATTGTGCTGTTGGGCCATGCCAATTTGCGGTTGGCGGGCAGTCCGCCGTCTGGCGAAGCCGGGGTTTCGTCAACGCTCCTCCACCCCAACCCCGGCTTCGCCTACCTGCGGTTTTCCGCCTCGGCGACTTGCTCGTCCAGCCAATCGGCGTAGGCCTGCATCATTCGGACTCGGTCTTGCAAATAGAGAGCCTTGTTATAGGCGCCTCTGATCTTGTTTTCCTCGACGTGAGCGAGTTGTCGTTCGATCCAGTCGGAATTCCAGCCCTGCTCGTTGAGGATCGTTGACGCGGTGATCCTGAACCCGTGATGAACATGCTCATCCGGTCCGAAACCAATCTTGCGCAGAGCCTGATTGAAGGTGTTCTCCGAGAGAATGCCCGTGTTGGAAGTCCGGGAATGCAGCACGAGTTCCTCTCGGCCGGTCAGCTGACGTAGCCAGGTCAACTGATCGAGCGCCTGTCTTGGAAGCGGGACAAGATGCTCTCGCTTTTTCTTCATCTGGGCCGCGGGAACGGTCCAGAGCGCCTTGTCAAAGTCGATCTGACTCCATGTCATGCGCCTGATCTCGCCATTGCGCGGGAACAGGTAGGCGTACAGAAGCAGGCCCACCCTCACCACCGGGTCACCCGGATAGCGCTGGATCGCCAGCATCAGCTCGCCGATCCTCTTCGGCTCCGTCACGCCCGTGTAACCCGAGTTGCGTGGACGGGCGATTGCGTCTCGCGCCGGAGCAGCCGGGTCGAAATCCGCAGCCCCATGCGCAATGCAGAAACGGAATACCTGTGAGCAGAGGGCGCGCACGGCGTGGGCAGAGTTCAGCATTCCCTTTTCTTCGTAGTGGCGACAGGCCTCGATGATATGCCCCGCCTTGATTGCGCGGGGCTCCATGTCATCAAGCACCTTCCCTGCGATTTCCGCGTGAAGCTCCAGTTTTTTCATCGTCGCGGGGGCCGCCCCTTCGCGGCGCCGTTTCGTCAAGTAGCGGCGCATCCACTCCGCCCAGGTCCTTTCGGGCGCGACCTCGGCATGACCTTGTGAGGTTGGGGATCGTTTCACCAACTCAGGCGGACATTCTCCGCGGCGCAATCGCCGCTTGATGGCCTCCCTTTCAAAGCGGGCATCCGCCAGTGTCAGGTCCGGGTATTCCCCCAAGGTCCGGGTCGTCTGTTTCCCCTGGGCGCGGAACATCAATTGAAACGTCTTGCGCCCGCTCGGGTGGATGGCGAGGAAAAGTCCTCCGCCGTCGGCCATGCGGTAAAGGCGGTCGGAGGGTTTTGCAGATCGAATCTGTTTGTCGGTCAACATTTGCGAACCTCTGGCGGCGCGAATCCTTACAACTCGGCAGGTGTTGTAAACGGCCTTGGCGGGGTGTTGTAAGAGGCCAAGTTTTACAACAAAATCGCTTCATTTCAGGGGTAAATCGGGCAGTCCCGTGCAAGGGGCTTCGGTTCCCACCTGTCAACAAGGCGTTGAAAACAGGTGTGTTTTTCACCGATTTTCACTTTTGGGGAAGAATTCATGGTGGGCGACCCTGGAATCGAACCAGGCATGGGTCTCCCCGGCGGAGTTACAGTCCGCTGCCGCACCTTGCAGCACGTCGCCCGTGGCC
>WFTU01000320.1 GCA_015485375.1 Paracoccaceae bacterium
GCGGCGGAGTTTTTATTCGGAGACAGGCTGTGAGCGAAAACGGAAAAATCCGGCGCGGGCCGGTGGTGATCGAAGCGGATCTGCCGCCCGTCGAAACCCCCGAAACCGCGCCGCCGGTCCCCGAGGTCGGCGGGCAGGCCATGCAGCAGGTCACGGCCATCGCGGCGCGCAAATCCGGCTGGATGGGGCGGCTGTTCTGGGCCGGCACCTCGGCGTTGCTGGGGATGATGGTCTCTGTCGCGCTCTGGGATTTCGTCACCGGATTGCTGGCACGCAACCAGTTGCTCGGCCGGATCGCGCTCGGGCTGCTGGCGCTGGTCGGGGTGATTCTGGTGCTGTTGATCCTGCGCGAGCTGGCCGGTTTCGCGCGCCTCTCGAAGATCGACGCGCTGAAATCGGACGTGCGCAAGGCCGGCGATGACAGGGAGGCGGCGCTATCGGTTCTGAAACGGCTGGAGCGGCTGTATGCGGGACGCGAGGAGCTGCGCTGGGCGCGGCAGAACCTGCGCGAAACGGCGGAGGATGTGCTGGACGCGCCGGACCTGATCGCGGTGGCGGAGCGCGGTTTGATGGGGCCGCTCGATGCGGCGGCGGTGGCGGAAATACAGAATGCGGCGCGCAATGTGGCCGGGGCGACGGCGCTGATCCCGCTGGCCTTTGCCGATGTCGCGGTGGCGCTGGCGGCGAATGTGCGCATGGTGCGCCGGATTGCCGAGGTCTACGGCGGGCGCACGGGAACGATCGGCTCGTGGCGGTTGCTGCGCGCGGTGGCGACGCATCTGCTGGCGACGGGGGCGGTTTCGGTCGGGGATGACCTGATCGGTTCGGTTGCCGGAGGCGGGGCGCTGTCGAAAATCTCCCGCCGCTTTGGCGAGGGGGTGATCAACGGCGCATTAACCGCCCGCGTCGGCGTGGCGGCGATGGAAGTCTGCCGCCCGATGCCGTTTGCGGCGCTCAAACGCCCCCCGGTCACGGGGATCGTCAAGCGGGCGCTGGCGGGGATGTTCTCGCGGTCCTAGGTCCTGAACGCGATCAGAAAATACAGCAAGATCCCGATCAGCAGCGTCAGCCAGACCACATAGTTGACCATGTTGTGCAGCAGGCGGGTTTCGGCCTCGCCCATTTCCGGCAGGTGTCTGATGGCGAAACGGCCGGGCCATGTGATGATGTTTACAAGCATTCTGTGCCTCTTTGTTTCCCCTCTGTTACTTCGCGTTAACGCGCTTTGCAAATTTCACCCTCTGGAGTAGTCTTTCCCCATTGGTTTACGGGAGTATTGGAATGGCGTGGGGTTTGTTGGGCTTGGCGGTTGTCGGCATAGCGATTGTTTTGCCGATCTATCTTTTCATCAACCAGCAGGGGCTGAAGCGGCGGGTCGAGGGGCTGGAACGCGAGTTGCGCAACCTGTCATCGGACGGGGTCGCACCCGAACGGGCCGCGCCGGAACGCGCAGCCCCCCCATGGTCCGAAAAGCGCCCGCAGCCCGCGCAACCTGCCCGGGCCACGCCACCGCCGCAAAAAACCGCGCCCGAAGGTCCGCCGAAAGCCTTTGTGTTCAAGGAAGGATTCGGGTCGCGGATTTCCGGCTGGTTGCAGAAGAACTGGTTCTATGCGGTGGCCGCGGTGTCATTCGCCCTCGCGGGGGTGTTTCTGGTGCAATATGGGGTCGAGAACGGGCTGCTGACGCCGGCTATGCGGGTCACGGGCGCGATTGTGCTGGGCGCGGTGCTGATCGGCGGCGGGGAATACATCCGCCGCAAATCCGCCGGAGACGAGGCGGGGAGCTTCAAATTCCTGCCCTCGGTGCTGTCCGGCGCGGGGCTGGTGTCGCTGTTCGCGGGGGTTCTGGCGGCGCGGTTGATGTATGGTCTGATCGGGCCGCAGGTGGCTTTTGCCGGACTGGCGGCGACGGGATTGCTGGCGATCGTGCTGGGCTGGTTCTACGGCCCGCTGCTGGCGATTGTCGGGGTGTTCGGCGCGCTGGCGACGCCGTTTCTGGTCGGGGGCGATAGTGACACGGCCTATGTTCTGCAACTCTATTTCGCCGGCATTGCGGCGGTGGCGCTGGCGATTGACAGTGTCAAACGCTGGGCGTGGCTCTCGGCGCTGGGGCTGATCGGGGCCTATGTGGCGGCGGCGGTGCTGTTTGTCGGGGTCGGCAACGTGCCGTTCCTGCTGGGCTTCGCGCTGCTGGTGGCGGCTTTTGCGGTGATCCTGCCGGAGCGGCGGCTGCTGCCGCATCATGGCGGCGCGATGCTGTCGCAGACCAGCACGGTGGTGGTCGAGGGGCAGGAGGGCATGACCTTGCCCGAGTTCCCGACCCGCGTGGCGGGCGGGGCGTTTGTTGCCTCGGTCGGGTTGATCGGGCTGGGCTATCTGGTCGAGGGCGGGGTTTTCTGGCTGACGACCGGCGCGCTGGCGCTGATGGTGCTGGCGGCGATTGTCTGGATGCGGGGCGCACCGGCGCTGGGCGATCTGGTGTTCGTGGCGCTGGTGGCGGTGTTGGGCGTGGTGGCGCTGGAGGGGTTGGCCGACGGAGAGGCCCATTACCGCTGGATGATGTCGCTTGATCGCGGGCCGCTCGATTTCGCGCCGCCGACGCTGGCGATCCTGCTGGGCGGGGCGTTGCTCGGCAGTCTGTTGCTGGCGTGGCGGAGCTGGAAAGACGGAGCCTATCCGCGGTTCAGTGCCGGTGTGGCGGCGGCTTTCGCGCTGCTGGTGGCTGTGGTGCTGGAACTGTTCTGGAGCCCCTCGCGGGTGCTGGGGGCCGGCAACTGGGCGCTCTATCTGGCCGTTGTGGCCGTGGTGATGACGGTGCTGGCGGAACGCTTCGGGCGGATTGACCGCGAGGATCGCACCCGTCCGGCGCTGTTTGCGCTCTCGGCCATGTCCATGCTGGCCTTCCTGTCGATCGTGCTGTTTGGCGATATAACGCTGACCCTGTCGCTGGCGGTGCTGGTGGCGGCTGCGGCGTGGCTGGGGCGGCGGTTCGATTTGCCGCTGATGGACCGCTATGTGCAGGTCGGCATTCTGGCGGTTTCCTGGCGGCTGGTGGTTGATCCGGGCGCGATGTGGAGTTTCGAGGGCGACCTCTGGCGTGTGGTTCTGGCCAATGTCGGCGGCATAGGGTTGCTGGGTGCAGCCTATGTCCTGAAGCGTCCGAAGGCGCGGATCGGGGTGACGGTGATGCTGGAATCGGCGGTCTGGTCGCTTTCGGCGGTGTTCGCGAGCATTATGGTTATCCGCTGGTTCGACTACACCGATGCCGCTGCGGAATATATGAGCGTGTCGGTGGTCGGGCTGGTGTGGCTGATTTCCTCGGCAGGCCAGCTTTACCGGTTGAAGTCGGGGAAAGAACTGCGGCGCACGCGTATCGTTCTGGCAAGCGTTTACGGACTGACAGGTTTTGCCGCGCTCGGGATTGCGGTTCTGGCGTTGAACCCGCTTGGCGGATATGGCGGAAACGCTGGCGGGCCTTATGTTCTGGACACGTTGCTTGTGGCCTATCTGCTGCCGGCGCTGTTGCTGGGGTTTGTCGCGCTGCGCTTCGCCCATCTGCCCCGCCTGTTGCGTCAGGCGCTCGGGTTTGTGGCGGCGGGGCTGGCGGCGCTTTATGTCGGGCTGGAAATCCGGCGCTGGTGGCAGGGGGACGACCTGTCGGTTTATGGCGTCAAAGACGGGGAGCTTTACAGCTATACCATCGCCATGATGGCCGTGGCGGTCGGGTTGCTTGTGCTGGCGGTGCTGCGCCGCTCGGCCCTGTTGCGCAAGCTGATGCTGGTGTTGGTCGGGCTGACGGTGGCCAAGGTCTATCTGGTCGATATGTCGGGGCTGGACGGGCTGTTGCGGGTGGTCTCCTTCC
>WFTU01000321.1 GCA_015485375.1 Paracoccaceae bacterium
CGAAATTGTGCAACCGTCCATACTGTCCCGCTGCCCGGGAGGATCCGGATATCTCATACTACCCGTCGAACTCTAGTCTTGCTCGGAATTGCTGTCGGAGCCGTCAGAACCCGATGTATCACCACCTTCGGCACCGTCACTACCGGTGTCGCCACCGTTTATTACAACGGGACTTACAACAATGGGATTGACAGCTGTATCATCTTTCGATGTGCTTTTCGAACCGCTATCGGACTCCCCGTCATCGGGCTTGGCGATAATCAGCCCCTCTTCAAGCGTGTCGGCGATGCCGTCATTGTTGCCGTCCAGTCCGGCGGTCGCCGTTTCGGACGAAGCCTCCCAGTCATCATGCAGAACCATGCCGGATACGGCGCTGATAATAATCTCGCGCTCGAACCCGTCGGCTATCGCGTCGATTTTCAGCCGGCCCAGCCATGTTCGCTCGATATCGACGATTACATACCCCTGCGAGGCAAGCTGCAATCCGATTTCCTGAACCACGGGGTTGTCGACATAGTCGGATGCGGGCGCGGCGAGCGCCCCGCTGGTTGAAATCAGCAAGGCGGCGGCGGTGATCAGTCCAGATTTTCTCATCGGAATTCTCCAATTCTCTCCGGCTCGGCGGAAACTGTTGCGTTGGAGCCAAGATGACAGCTTTTCCGGCGATTCCCATTGGACAGTCGATATATAGGGATACTTTATAACTATAGTGTACGTTCAGGAAAAGGTGAGAGGCTGGACACGACCCAAGCGGGACTCGTTACGGCTGCTTCCTTCCGGACCTGACCGGGTTGGCGAGGCGCTCGCCCGCGCCAACCTCTCGCGGCGGTATATATGGTGGTGCCGGTGCGGGGTCAATGGGCCGGAGGCGCTTCTGTAAAATAGGTGATTGCGGCCCTGCCCCGCGTCGGGCAAAGTCGCGACAATCGACGGAGGAAACCATGCGCGACAGCGAAGATGTGACATTTGCCGGCGGAACTCTGGACCGTGCCGCACACCTGCGAACCGACGCAGCGGCGCTGACGGCGATGCAGCGGCAGGCCAGCACCCGCGCGCTGGCGCTCTGGCATGGAAAACCGCTGCTCGATATATCCGAAGGTATAGAGATAGTCTGGCTTCCCCTCGGCTCGCCGGTGTTGAAAGAATCAACCACATCGCCAATTTTCCTTGGCCTGCAAAACGGCGCGCCACGCTTTGCCTTCGATGTCTCGGGCTGGAATGATCCGGCGATGGATGCGGAGGCCATGCGCCAGTTTCGCGACACCTCGCGCAACCATCACCCTGCCCTGCCGGATACGCAGCAATTCATCGACCTGCGCAGTGTCATGGCGGAGCTGCCCCATGCCGATGCCGGAGACGCCGCCACCGCCAAGGGTATTTTCGAGTGGCACCGCACACATTGTTATTGCGCCAGCTGTGGCGCCCCCTCCGAGGTCTCGCAAGCGGGGTGGCAGCGCGAATGTCCCGAATGCGGACACAGGCATTTCCCGCGCACGGATCCCGTGGTCATCATGCTGGTGACAAACGGCAACGATGTTCTTCTCGGTCGCTCCCCGCATTGGCCAGAAGGTATGTTCTCTCTGCTCGCCGGTTTCATGGAGCCGGGCGAGGGAATAGAAGAAGCGGTGCGCCGCGAGGTGTTCGAGGAAACCGGCGTGACAACGGGGCGGGTATCCTATCTGTCCAGCCAGCCATGGCCCTTTCCCTCGTCACTAATGATCGGTTGCCACGCCATCGCCACCTCGCGCGACATTACAATAGACTCGCAGGAGATCGAAGCTGCGATGTGGATCAGTCGCGAGGATCTGGCCGAATCCATGCTCGGGCACAATCCGGCGATTGCGCCGACACGCAAAGGTTCCATTGCGCGATTCCTTCTGGACCGCTGGCTGAACGATACGCTAAAGGACTGACATGCAGTTCAGGCATTCACAAACAATCAATGCTCCGGTGGAATACGTCTTTGCCCGCGCCACCGACTTCGCCAAATTCGAGGCGCAGTCCGGCAGGGATTCGATGTTATTCAAACGTATCGGCCGCTCGCCGGTTCGCATCGGCACCCGATGGGACATTTCGGTTCCCTACCGCGGGCGGAAGCGCAAATTCACGGCGGAGCTTTCGCAATTTATCGCCCCGCGTATCGTTTCCTATACCTCGGGCAACCGGAAATATCAGGCCGCGCTCTCCCTGACCTTCGCCCCCGAAGGCGAGGATCGCTGCCGTATGGAAATGCTGCTCGTCGCCCGTTCACGCAGTTTTTCCACCGGACTGGTTTTCAACACCATCCGGCTGGCCCGCAAACGGGTGAACAAGGGTATTCGCACGCGCATGCAGAATATCGCCGAACGGATCGAACTGGACTACGCGGGCGGGCGCTAGACCGATTTGCGGAATTCGTGCATCGGATAGACGCCGAGAATATCCAGCGCACTGGTGAAATAGGCCAGCTCCTCCAGCGCGCGCTGCACGGCGGGGTCTTCGGGATGGCCCTCTATATCCGCATAGAACTGCGTGGCACGGAACGAACCGCCGAGCATGTAGCTCTCCAGTTTCAGCATATTCACACCATTGGTCGCAAAACCGCCCATCGCCTTGTAGAGCGCGGCCGGAATATTGCGCACCTGAAACACCAGCGTCGTCATCACGTCACCCGAACCGAGTTCGGGGTATTCCGGCACAGGCGCCATGACCAGAAAACGGGTGGTGTTGTTGTGGTGGTCTTCCACATGGCGTGCCAGAACGTCGAGTCCGTAAATCTCGCCCGCCAGTTCCGAGGCCAACGCGGCCACGGAGGGATCCCCCGCTTCGGCCACCATCTGCGCCGAACCGGCCGTATCCACGCCGGTTTTCGGGGCTATCCCGTGTTTTTTCAGAAACGCACGGCATTGCCCCAGCAGAACCGTATGGCTCATCGCCTGTTTCACCTGTCCCAGTTTGGTGCCCGGCACCGCCAGCAGGTTGATATGCACACGCACGAAATGCTCGCCAATGATATGCAATCCGGTTTCCGGTAACAGGTGGTGGATATCCGCCACCCGTCCGTAGGTGGAGTTTTCCACCGGCAGCATCGCCAGTTCCGCCCGCCCCTCTTTCACCGCAGCGACCGCGCTTTCGAAGGTCGGGCAGGGCAATGCCACCATGTCGGGATACATCTCGACACAGGCCTGATGGGAGTAGGCTCCGGGCTCCCCCTGAAAAGAAATCACATTGGTCATGGCATTTACCTTGCATCGGGCGTTTCGTCGCGCTTTCTATACCTTGCAAAGGCATAGGGGAAGCGGGTAGAACACGCATCAGAATATTTATAGCCCGAAAATAAGGTGAAAGCACCCATGGACACAATGACAGCAACTAAAATCGTTGGCGGCGTATGTGGCAGCCTGTTGGTATTCCTATTGGTCAAATGGGGCGCCGACGTGATCTACGGCGGTGGCGAAGGCGGCGGTGAAATGGAAGCGGCCTATGTGATCGAGGTCGAGGGTGCGGACCAGACCGAAACCGCAGCCGTCGAGGCAACCGGCCCGACTTTCGCCGAGCTTCTGGCCTCGGCCGATGTGGTCAAGGGCGAGAAAACCTTCGGCAAGTGTAAAGCCTGCCACAAGGTGGATGACGGCAAAAACGCCACCGGCCCGTATCTCTATGGTGTTGTCGGGCGTGCACAGGCCAGCGCTGTTGGCTTCAAATACTCCGACGCGCTCGCATCGCTGGGTGGCACATGGACCCCCGAAGAACTGGATGCTTTCATCACCAGCCCGAAAACCTACGCTCCGGGCACCAAGATGAGCTTCAAGGGTCTGAGCAAGCCTACCGATCGCGCCAATCTGATCGCCTATCTGGAGACTCTCGGCGGTTAATTGCTGAAAATTCCCGAAAAACCGCGCTTCGGCGCGGTTTTTTTATGTCTTCGCGCCTTTCTCACAAAATCGCGCCTTGCCTGTGTGCAAAAACTCTGCCTACCATTGGTCAAGGCCGGTTGAACCGCCGGCACGACAAAGGAGGAGCCTGTCATGATCCCGAGTAAAAGCAAAGCCCTGCTGGTGGCCTGCGGTTGCGAGACCTCGCGCTCCATGATGCTGAACTGGGCCGGACTTGGCGTGGCACTGCTGTTCCTCGCCTTCGCCGCCACAACCGGCGCCTGAGCGTTACACCCGTCATTCCTGCCTGCGGCGATTCTTTTCTGCCGCCACCTTTTCGAAACAGAAACTTCTGTTAGACTGTAGCCATGTCGATCTGGACCCGCATAACCGAGGCCCTTGCCGCCCTTAGAAAGGGCGAGGGGCTTTCGGCTGTTTTCGAGAACCTGCGCACCCCGCCGGAAAAAAGCGTCGCCTTCACCATTGCGGTAATTGCGCTTGGTGCGAAAATGGCCAAGGCGGATGGCGAGGTCACACGTGACGAGGTTATTGCCTTCCGGCAGGTATTCCAGATCGCCCCTGAAGATCAGGAACAGGCGGCGAAGGTATTCAACCTCGCACGGCAGGATGTGGCCGGCTATGAAAGCTACGCCCGCAAGATCGCGAAAATGTTCGGGGACGACCACGAGATTCTACGCGATCTGGTGGAGGGGTTGTTCCATATCTCCATGGCCGACGGTCGCTACGATCCGGCCGAGGACGAATTCATCGCCCGCGTTGCCGAAATTTTCGGCCTGCCCGACCGGCTGTTCACCTGCCTGCGCTCGCAATATGTGCCGGGCGCCGCACCCGATCCCTACTCCGTTCTGGAAATCAGCCACGACGCGCCGATGGACGAAATCAAAAAGGCATGGCGGCGCAAGGTGCGTGAAGTCCACCCCGACAATCTGGTTGCGCGCGGCGTGCCGGAAGAGGCCATTGCCCTTGCCAACACCCGCCTGATCACCATCAACAAGGCGTGGGAAGAGATTCAAAACAGTCACATTGCCGCCTGATGCGCCTAGCCACCTATAACGTCGAATGGTTTACGGAGCTGTTCAGCCGCGACAACCGCCTGCTGCTCGATAACGAATGGTCGCGCCGCTACAAGGTCACGCGCCGTCAACAGGGCGAGGCCATAGCCCGTGTCATGCGCCGCGTCGATGCCGACATGATGTTTATTGTCGAGGCCCCGAACACCGGCCATCAGGCCAACACGGTGACCGCGCTCGAAACCTTCGCCAAGCATTTCGGGTTGCGCCAGAAAAAGACCATCATGGGCTTTGCCAACGAAACCCATCAGGAACTGGCGGTGATGTATGACCCTTCGGTCGTTTCGCTGCTGCACGACCCGCAAGGGGACATTTCCGAAGGAAAACGCGCCCGCACGGCCCCGCGTTTCGACGGCAAGTTCCTCTACGACGTCGATCTGGACGGCAAGGCCGATGCGCACGCATTCTCCAAACCCCCGCTGGAACTTCTGGTCGAAGTGAAAGGCACCAAAGGTATGTTCCGTATGATCGGCGTGCATACGAAATCGAAAACCACCTACGGTGCCGAAACGCCCGAGGAGGAACTGCAACTGCTGATCGACAACCGCCGCAAACAGCTGGCCCAATGTATCTGGATCCGCCAGCGCGTCGATGCGCTGCTCGATGCCGGCGACCCGCTGGTGGTCTGCGGCGATTTCAACGACGGACCGAGCGCCAACGGTCTGGAGGGCCTGTTTGCCCGCTCCGGCGTGGAAATCGTGATGGGCGAGAAAAAGGACGCCGATTGCCGCTGTCTGGTGGAACCGCATGCCGAAATCCAGCTCGACCCGCATCATGGCTGGGTTATGGCCACGGCGCGTTTCTATAGTGCCGAGTATAAACGCTATCTCAATGCCTTGCTCGACTACATCATGCTATCGCAGGATCTGAACGAAGCCACGCAGGCCGACTGGCGTATCTGGCATCCGTTCGACGATCCCGAGTGTTTCAACGACCGGAAAATGCAGGAGGCCCTGCTGACCGCCTCGGATCATTTCCCTGTCACCGTCGATATGCAGTTTTCGCTTTAAGCGGCTCGCCCGCGCGCCTATCCTGCCCCAAATTCAATTCAGGAGTCCCATATGTTCACCCTTGCCCCCGACCTTCCCCGCGACAACCGCGAAGCCGCCTCCGACAACAATATGGGCGACCTGCCGGAATGGAACCTCGATGATCTTTATCCCTCGCAAGACGGGCCGGAGATCACCGCGGACCTCGACTGGCTCGGCGCCGCCATCCCCGACTTCGCCCGCGATTTCGAAGGCAAGCTGGCGGAGCAGGACGCGGCCGGGATGCTCGACTGTATCCAGCGTTACGAGCGTATAAATCAGGTATCGGGGCGCATCATGTCCTTTGCCGGTCTGCGCTACTACCAGAATACGATCGACCCCGAGCGCGGCAAATTTTTCGCCGATATGCAGGGCGCGCTGACCGATATGTCCACGCCGCTGGTGTTCTTCAGTCTGGAGATGAACCGCGTCGATGACGAGGTGATCGAGAAACTCCTGTCCGAAAATGCCGACCTCGCCCGCTATCGCCCCGTGATCGAACGGATGCGCAAGATGAAGCCCTATCAGCTCTCGGACGAGCTGGAAAAATTCCTGCATGACCAGTCGGTCGTCGGGGCCGCGGCCTGGAACCGTCTGTTTGACGAAACAATGGCCGGTCTGGAATTCGACGTGGACGGCGAGACGCTCAATCTGGAGGCCACGCTCAACCTGCTGTCCGACACCGACCGCAAGCGTCGCGAACTTGGCGCGCGGGCGTTGATTGCAGTGTTCAGCAAGAACACACCGCTGTTTGCCCGCATCACCAACACGCTGGCCAAGGAAAAGGAGATCGAGGACCGCTGGCGCAAGCTGCCGACACCGCAGATGTCCCGCCACCTTGCCAATGACGTCGAGCCCGAGGTCGTGCAGGCGCTGCGCGACGCGGTTGTGGCGGCCTATCCGAAACTCTCGCACCGCTATTACGCGTTGAAAGCCAAGTGGCTGGGGCTGGATAAAATGGAGGTCTGGGACCGCAACGCCCCGCTACCCGACGAGGATGACCTGGAAATTCCGTGGGAGCAGGCCCGCGCGACCGTGATGGAGGCCTACGCCGATTTCGACCCACGCATGGCGGAAATTGCCGAGCCGTTCTTTGACAAGGGCTGGATTGATGCGCCGGTGAAGCCGGGCAAGGCGCCGGGGG
Source organism: Paracoccaceae bacterium (assembly GCA_015485375.1). Taxonomy (GTDB): domain Bacteria; phylum Pseudomonadota; class Alphaproteobacteria; order Rhodobacterales; family Rhodobacteraceae; genus NORP23. The sequence goes on from WFTU01000321.1 coordinate 7,118, forward strand.
CTTTTGCCCATCCGACGGTGACCGACGCGCATCCCTATGTGATGCTGAACTACCTCGGCAAACAGCGCGATGTGATGACGCTGGCGCATGAACTGGGCCACGGTGTGCATCAGGTGCTGGCGGCGGAACAGGGCGAGCTGCTATCCTCCACCCCGCTCACAC
>WFTU01000322.1 GCA_015485375.1 Paracoccaceae bacterium
CAGCAACCGTTTGCCGTCGATATAGACAAAAGACTGCGGCCCCTCGCCAACCTTGCCGCCAAAGAACCGTTCCGACGCGGTCGGGCGATAGCTGGAGGATAACAGCTCGTCCAGCGTGATCTGGCGCCAGTCGGTGTCCGAGGCCAGCATGATATTGCCGGTGGAATCATACAGCACAACTTCGGTGCCGCTGCGCCGCCAGATTTGTTCCTGCCGTTGCAGATCGACCTCGACCACGATCACCCCGATGGTCGAATTGCCATCCTCGATTTTGCGGGCATAATAGAAACCGCCGACGGTGCCGTCCCCCTGAATGGCCTGAAACACCGTGTCGGTCTCGCGCAGCGCGCGCACGAAATACTCCGGTTTTTCCGACATGCCGCCGATGATGCGCCGGTCACTGCCAGCAACCACCCGCCCGTCAATATCCAGAAGTGCGATCGAGGCAGCGGCCAGATCGTCCTTCAATGCGATCAGGCGCGGTGTGACGTTGGAATAGTCATTGGTTTGCAGTGCGGCAATCAGGCTGTTGTCTCGGGACAGCAACAACGGCACATAGGCCGCGCGCTGCAGCGCCGAGGAAATCGAAGCGGCATAAAGCCCCGCCCGCTCGAGCGACTGCTTGCGCTGCGCTTCGGTAAAGCGATCGGTCAGAAAACTGTTGGAGAACCACAAAACCGCAAGGGTCACGGCAAGCCCGACCCAGACCACGATCTGGCCCGGGCGGATCCTCTGGTTTTCCGGTGTGCGTGGCCAGAATGACTTCATCGCGCCAAGATAGGGGCTCTGTAACATTTGCTCAAGGTTCGTTGATGGGGTTTTGATTGGCCATAGGCGGAATTCCGTCATAGATTGCCGACAACTCAACAAAGGGGAACAAAATGATTTATCACCGCCGTCCTTCGTGGATTATGAAGGAAAACACCGTTACCGACGAAGCCGTATTTCTGAACCGTCGCCAGATTATGGCCGGGATGGGGGCAGGGGCCGGACTGGCGCTGCTCGGCACCGGCGCCGGCGCGGCCATGACACCGGAATCCCCGTTCTCGCCCCGTCCCGGGCTGAATGGTGCTTTTGCCAATGCAGGGCGGGCCGTGACTGCGGAATCCATTACCAGCAAATACAACAACTTCTATGAATTCGGCTCCAGCAAGCGGATTTCCAAAGAGGCGCAGAAGCTGAACACCGACGACTGGGTGATCGAGGTGGGCGGCATGGTTAACAAACCCTTCCGGATCGGCATCGAGGATCTGCTGAAGAAAACCGGCACCGAAGAACGCATCTACCGCCACCGCTGCGTCGAGGCCTGGTCAATGGTCGTGCCATGGATCGGTTTCCCCATGCGCAAGCTGGTCGATCTGGCACAACCGACCTCGGGCGCAAAATACATCGTGTTCGAGACATTCATGGACACCAAGGTCGCCAAGGAACAGAAGGCAAGCTGGTATCCCTGGCCCTATCGCGAAGGCTATACGCTCGCCGAGGCACAAAACGACCTCGCCTTCATGGTGGTCGGCGCCTACGGCAAGGTGCTGCACAAACAGTTCGGCGCACCATTGCGGGTGCATATGCCGTGGAAATACGGTTTCAAGTCGATCAAATCGATCGTGAAGGTCAGCTTTACCAACAAGCGCCCGAAGGGCTTCTGGGAAAGTTTGCAGAACAAGGAATACGGTTTCTGGGCCAACGTGAATCCCGAATACGACCATCCACGCTGGTCGCAGGCCACCGAAAAGCCGCTCGATTCAGATGAACGGGTTCCGACGCTGCTCTATAACGGCTATGCCGAGCAGGTTGCGGGGCTATATGCCGGTAACGATCAGGGCCGTATCAACTGGTTCTAGGGCGTCAGCACCATATTGCTCCCGCTGATCGAAATATTCGAGAAGCGGGAGAGATAGCTCATCCCGAGCAACGATGTCGGCATGCTGGATTTCAGTACAACGGTTTCCACATCTTTTTCCGTGCGCCCGTAAAGCTGGATCGAATCCACCGTCAGCATCGCCGCCGCGATTTTCCCGTTCGAGGATTCCGCAACCAGATTGAAATCGAGTGCATCGGTATCGATCCCGAGACGCCGGGCCTCGGCCTCGGTGATAGTCACAAAGTTGGAACCGGTATCGACAATAAACTGGCTGACAACGCCGTTAACCCTTAACTCGACGTGGTAATAGCCGTCCTCGCCACGCGGAATGACGATCGTATTGTCCTGTGGCGTGAAGCCGGTGATCGTATTGAAAGACGGGGCATTCGTGCCGTCGGGATCAATAAATGTATTGCGTCCCTGCAGTTCCAGCGCAAGTGACGGGCCGGCAAGAATAACGCTGCCGAGTGCCAGCATTCGCAAGATTAAAGATGTTTTCCCCACCACCAATCATTCCCGCCCATGTGAATGTCACCGGCGAAGATAGCGAAAAATCAGCGGGTTGGCAAATTCGTGTCAGGCGTTAACGAAGGCATTGGCCAGCGAGTTAAACAGTTTGGAGCCGTCCTCGCCCCCCAGCGCCGGATCATTCAGGCGTTCCGGATGCGGCATCATGCCCAGCACACGGCGGTTTTGCGACAGGATACCGGCAATATCGGCCGTCGAGCCGTTGGGATTGTCCACATAGGTAAAGGCAATCCGGTCCTCGCCACGCAGTTTCGCCAGCAATTCGTCATCGGCCACATAGTTGCCATCGTGATGCGCCACCGGAATGGTCGTCACCTCGCCCTTGGTATAGGCATTGGTAAACGGGCTGTCAGTGGTTTCGGTCCGCACCTCGACATCCTTGCAGACGAACTTCAGCCCCGCGTTGCGCATCAGCGCACCGGGCAGCAACCCTGCCTCGATCAGCACCTGAAAACCGTTGCAGACGCCCAGCACATGCCCGCCGCGGTTGGCGAAATCGACAATGGAACGCATGATCGGCGAGCGCGCGGCAATGGCGCCGCAGCGCAGATAGTCGCCAAAGGAAAAACCGCCGGGAATGGCCACCACGTCCAGCCCCTCGGGCAGGGACGCATCCTTGTGCCAGACCATCGTGGCCGGATCGCCACTGGCGCGCTCCAGCGCCACGGCCATGTCGCGGTCGCAGTTGGAACCCGGAAAAACGATAACGGCAGATTTCATGTCAGGCTCCTAACCCAGCTCGATCTCGTAATTCTCGATCACGGTGTTCGACAGCAGCTTTTCGCACATCTCTTTAACTTCGGCTTCGGCCTTGGCCGGATCGGTCTCGGCCAGATCCAGCTCGATCACCTTGCCCTGACGCACACCGTTCACCCCCTCGAACCCCAGCGAGCCGAGCGCATGGCGCACGGCCTCCCCCTGCGGGTCGAGGACTCCGTTTTTCAACGTCACAAAAACACGCACTTTCATCAGGTGCTCCTTTATTGAACCAGCTTCGGTCCGGTGCCGGACACGGATTTTTTCGGCATAACGCCCAGACGGGTCGCCACTTCGGTATAGGCATCGGCCAGATCGCCGATATCGTGGCGGAATACATCCTTGTCGAGCTTCTGCCCGGTTTCGATGTCCCACAGACGGCAGCTGTCGGGGCTGATCTCGTCGGCCACGATCAGGCGCTGGTAGTCGCCCTCGAACACGCGCCCGATCTCGATCTTGAAGTCGATCAGCTTGATACCGACCGCCATCATCATGCCGGACATGAAGTCGTTGACGCGCAGCGCCAGCGCCACCATGTCGTCCAGATCCTGATGGCTCGCCCACTGGAACGCCAGAATATGCTCGTCGGTTACCAGCGGATCGCCCAGCGAATCGTCCTTGTAGTAGAACTCTACAATCGGGCGGGGCAGGGGTGTGCCCTCTTCGATCCCCAGACGCTTGGACATGGAGCCTGCGGCGATGTTGCGCACGACAACTTCGAGCGGAATGATCTCCACGGCGCGCACCAGCTGCTCGCGCATGTTCAGGCGCTTGATGAAATGCGTCGGCACGCCGATCGCATTGAGGCCGGTCATGAAATGCTCGGACAGGCGGTTGTTCAGCACACCCTTGCCCTCGATCGTCGCTTTTTTCTCGGCATTGAAAGCGGTGGCGTCGTCCTTGAAATACTGCACAATCGTGCCCGGTTCCGGCCCTTCATACAGGATTTTGGCTTTGCCTTCGTAAATCATTCTGCGACGGGCCATGAGTGCCTCCGTTTAGCGCGCGGGCAGGGATATGCGCTTCCCCGCCACCGGTTTGGGGGTTCTATAGGCCCTTGCGCGAAAAGGAGCAAGGATTCGCGCCCCGAACCCTTGTATGACCCCTATGGGAGTTGCTATCTACAAGGTAACGGAAAACAACGGAGAGCCATGATGAGCACCTTTGATGATCGCGAAAACGCCTACGAGAACAAATTCGCCTATGACGAAGAAACCAAGTTCAAAATCGCGGCGCGCGCCAACAAGCTGCTCGGCCTCTGGGCTGCCGACCTTCTGGGCAAGGATGATGCCGACGCCTATGCGCTCGAGGTCATCAAGGCCGATTTCGAGGAAGCCGGTCACGAAGATGTCGTGCGCAAGGTCGCAGGCGATCTGGACGGCAAGGCAACAGCCGACGAAATCCGCGCCAAACTGGCCGAGCTGACCACTGTCGCGGCCGAGCAGATTACCTCCGGCAGCTAAACGCTGCGGACAAAGTTCCGGACCGGCCTTGCTAAAGGCCGGTTTTTTTGTGTGGAATTGAGGCAGATCAAGGAATTCGCGTTTCGAAACCGTACATTCCGCGAAAAGAAGGAGATACCTATGTTCAAACTCGGAATGCTGATTTACGCAATGGCCGGAGTAAGCCTTGCCGGCATCTTGATTATCGTCGCGCTGGTAACCGGTTTCGACACGGCCAGATATATCATGATGGCTGCGGCCGTCGGGGGCGCGCTTGGCGTCCCCGTGTCCTATTTTGTGTCAAAGGCGATCCAGCAGAACGGGTAGTTACTCCCCGAATACCCGCTTGAAGATCGTATCAACCTGCTTGGTGTGATAGCCGAGGTCGAATTTATCCTCGATCTCGGCATCGCTCAGCACAGCGGTCACTTCGGGATCGTTCTTCAGTTCGGTCATGAAGTCCGCACCTTCCTCCCATACCCGCATGGCATTGCGCTGCACCAGACGATAGCTGTCCTCGCGGCTCAGCCCCTTTTGCGTCAGCGCCAGCAGCACGCGCTGCGAATGCACGAGGCCGCGGAACTTGTTCATATTGGCCATCATGTTGTCGGGATAGATCACCAGCTTGTCGATCACCATGGTCAGCCGTGCCAGCGCGAAGTCCAGCGTGACGGTCGTATCCGGCCCGATGTTGCGCTCCACCGAGCTGTGCGAAATATCGCGTTCATGCCAGAGCGCCACGTTCTCCATCGC
>WFTU01000323.1 GCA_015485375.1 Paracoccaceae bacterium
ATCGGTGTCACCCGTCCACGGCGCGATATGATCGGGGCCGGTGGCGGCGGTCTCGATCAGGCGCAGCGCGGTGGTGCCGACGGGGATGACGCGGTTTCCGCGCGCGAGGGTCTCGTTGATGGCGGCGGCGGCTTCGGGCGGGACCTCGCCCCATTCGCTGTGCATTTTGTGGTCTTCGATATTGTCCACCTTGACCGGCAGGAAAGTGCCGGCGCCCACATGAAGGGTGACTTCGGTGCTGTTCACGCCTTTGGCTTTCAGCGCCGCCAACAGGGAGTCGTCGAAATGCAGCGAGGCGGTCGGGGCGGCGACGGCGCCGATACGGCTGGCGAAAACGGTCTGGTAGTCGTCGCGATCCTGCGCGTCGGCGGGGCGTTTGGCGGCGATGTAGGGCGGGAGCGGCATTTCTCCGGTCTGCTCGATGAGGTCATCGAGGGTGTCGCCGCTTTGCTCGAAGGTCAGGATGACCTCGCCGCCGTTTTTGGAGGTGACGGTTGCGGTCAAGGGGCCAAAGGTGATTTTATCGCCGGTTTTCAGGCGTTTGGTCGGCTTTGATAAACTGCGCCAGCGGTCGGGGGCGAGACGCTCGATCAGGGTGGATTCGATCTGCGCGATGCCGGAGCCGTGCGGGGTTTCGCGGAACCGCTCGCCGCGCAGGCGGGCGGGAATGACGCGGGTGTTGTTGAACACCAGCAGATCGCCGGCCTCGATGAACTCCGGCAGGCTGGCCACGGTCGAATCGATCAGGGTTCCATTATCCACCAGCAGGCGCGAGCTAGGGCGCGGATGTGCGGGGCGCAGGGCAATCAGCGCCTCGGGCAGGTCGAAATCATAGTCGTCGAGCGTGTGCATGGTCGGTCTTTCGCTGTTTGCGCCCCTCTAAACCGGAGTTTCGCCCCTGAAAAGCAAAATATCGGTTTTCTTTCGGGGCGGGTGGACTATTTTCAGAGGAAACAGGAGGATTTTATGCAGATTGGCGACAAATTTCCCGACTTCAGCCTGCCGCGCGACGGCGGGGGGACGCTCTCGCTGGCGGATTTCACAGGGCGTAAACTGGTTGTTTACCTTTATCCCAAGGATAACACGCCGGGCTGCACCACCGAGGCGATCGATTTTACCGCCGCGCTGCCGGAGTTCGAGGCGGCGGGGGCGAGTGTCGTCGGCGTGTCGAAAGACTCGGTGCGAAAACACGATAATTTCGTGGCGAAACATGACCTTGGTATCCCGCTGCTCGCGGACGAGGATGGTGCGTTGATCGAGGCCCTCGGCGCGTGGGTGGAGAAAAAAAACTACGGGCGGACCTATATGGGGATCGAGCGCTCGACCTTTCTGGTCGATGGTGAAGGCGTGATCCGGCAGATCTGGCGCAAGGTGCGGGTCAAGGGGCATGTGGCCGAGGTGCTGGAGGCGGTAAAATCCCTATGACGCTGAGCGAGGCGGCGGTTGCGGTTCTGTCCGAGCCGGACCCGTGGAAGAAAACCGCGCTGTCGCGCAAGCTGGCGGCGGCGTGGTTTGAATCGGATGGCACGCAGGATATCGGTCGGGCGGAGCCGCCGGATTTTCCGGCGCGCCCCGAGGCTCCGGAACTCCTCAGCCCGCGCGATGTGCCGCGCCGGCGGGCGGGTTCGCGCGCCGGTCGGGTGGCCCTGCTGCACGCGATTGCCCATATCGAGCTGAACGCGGTGGACCTGCACTGGGATATTGTTGCGCGTTTCGCGGATGTGAAAATGCCGCGCGGGTTCTATGATGACTGGGTGAAGGCGGCGGATGAAGAGTCCAAGCATTTCATGTTGTTGTCGGACAGGCTTGAAGCATATGACAGCCATTATGGCGCCATGCCGGCGCATGCGGGTATGTGGCAGGCGGCCAGTGATACGGCGACGGATTTCATGGGGCGACTGGCGGTGGTGCCGATGGTGCTGGAGGCGCGCGGACTGGATGTGACGCCGGGGATGATCAAGATGTTCGACAAGGCGGGCGATGCCGAGACCGTGGCGGCGATGCAGGTGATCTATGGCGAGGAGGTCGGGCATGTGGCCTATGGCTCAAAGTGGTTCCATTTCCTGTGCGGGCGCCACGAGATGGATCCGAAGGAGAGTTTTCACGCGCTGGTGCGGAGATATTTCC
>WFTU01000324.1 GCA_015485375.1 Paracoccaceae bacterium
GGACGCCAACCAGACCCTCGATCCGCAGATGCGCGCCAATATTCCGCGCATGATCACCTGCACCGCCCACCCGATCCTGTTCACGCCGGTTCCGGGCGGTCCGAACGAGGAGGTCCTGCGCTGGATGGCCCGCCTCGACGAGGCCCCCGAACCGCCAACCGGCTACCTGAGTGCCGTGCAGGATGGGTTGCTGCTGCACACCGGTCACAGCCAGCGCACCTTGTTCGAGTGGATGCACTCCAACCCCGACGTGCAGGTTCTGAGCGCCGTGCGCCACCCGCTGCCCCGTGTTTACGATGCCTTCATGTCGAAAATCTTCGCCACCGGCCCCGGCACCTATGACATGATCCGCAAACAACTGATCGAGAGTTTCGAGGTAGATCTGCCGGCCGCCGCCGACATCGATGCCGGAACCTATGGCGTCCGCCAGCATCGCAATGCTTTCCATGCTTTTCTGCGGTTCCTGAAATCCAATCTGGCAGGGCAAACCAGCATCAGGATCGACGGGCTCTGGGCCAGCCAGATGTCGTTCCTGAGCGCTTTCAACACCGCCGTTCCGGTTTCACTGGTGATGCGAGAGGGGCGGATGGATCCGGCGTTTAGATATGTCGAGTCACTGCTGGAAATCCCCGCACCGGATCTGGGCGCGCCGGTGCGGGTCGAACATGCGATTCCGCTCGACAAAATATATACGCGCCAGACGGAAAATCTGGCGCGCAAAGTCTATAATATGGATTACACCCGTTTCGGGTTCGACGATTATCAGGCCGCCTTGGAGGCCTGATCCGCCGTCAGAATGGCAAACAGCGCATTCGGATCGTCCGAGGATCGCAGCTTTGCACAAACCGCCGGATCGCGCAGTGTCCGCGAAACCTGTGCCAGCGCTTTCAGGTGATCGGCGCCGGCCCCTTCGGGCGCGAACAGGCCAAACACCAGATCGACGGGCTGCCGGTCAACGGATTCATAGTCCACCGGCTTTTCCAGACGGACAAACACACCTTTGACACCGTCAAGCCCGGCCAGTCGCGCATGCGGAATGGCAACGCCATTGCCCATGCCGGTCGGCCCCAGCAGCTCGCGATCCTGCAATGCTGTAAACACCTCGCGCGAGGGCAAGGCATAGACAGCCTCGGCCACCTGCGCGATTTCCTGCAGCAGGCGTTTCTTGCTTGTGGCCTTCAGCTGCGAAACAACAGCCTCGGCCGACAGGATTCTGGAAAGTTCCATATCGGGTCTCTTTTCGCGGGAAGCCTTTGAAGGGCTACTTCATGTTACGTGGGTCTATCCAGCCGATATTTCCATCCTCGCGGGTGTGAACCACGTTCACTCCTCCGTGAGAGCTGTTGCGGAAAACCAGCATTTCGGCACCGGCAAGCTCCATCTGCATGACGGCTTCGCCAACGGAAAGCGTCTGGATCTTGGTTTCCATCTCCGCCACGATAATCGGCTGCAGGCTCTCCGGCTCGTCGGCTTCGACGTCGCTGGAGGGGGCCAGAACATAGGAAGGCGCGCCGATCGTCTCGATCGGGTCCACGCGGTCCTTGTGGTGGTCTTTCAGGCGGCGCTTGTAGCGGCGCAGCTGTTTTTCCATCCGGCTTACCGCGCCCTCGAACGAGTCATAAATCTCGTCCGCACGGCCTTTGGCCTGCGCGTTCATGCCGGTGGAAAGATATACGGAAATATCACAGATGAATTCGAAACCGTCCTTGGAAAAGGTCACATTTGCATCCAAGGGGCGTTCGCCCACGGAATATTTTCCGACGGCTTCCTTGAGTTGCTTTTCCACGTGGGTGCGCAGCGCGTCGCCCACATCGATATGTTTTCCACTGATCTGAATTCGCATGATCTCTCCCCGTAATAGGTCGGCCGGGGCCGACGTTGGGTTTAAATATTCCCGGCTCCGCAGAAGCGCGGAACCTAGGGTCTGACCGAAGCAGAGTCAACAACCGTAATACCGAATTCTGGACAATAACCGGGACTTCCCCCGATTATCATCAGGTCCGAATGCGTCGCCGCCGACTCGAGGAAGGTATACCCATGCCTTCACGATATTTCGCAACGGTCCGTCGTGCAATATCCACGCCCTCATCTTGCAAGATTTTTCGTATTCTTTCGTCCGAAAGGACCGTGTTGCCTGTTTCGGAGGCAATAAGTTTGCGAATGCGCTCTTTTACAACCGTTGTTGTTGTCTCTTCGCCGCCGTGTTTGTTGGCGGCGCGCGTGAAAAAGAATCGCATTTCCAGATTTCCACGCGGCGATTCCAGATACTTCCCGCGGGTTACGCGGCTGACCGTGGCTTCGTGCAGGCCGGTTTCCTTCGCAATATCCGCCAGCGTCAGGGGGCGCAGCCCGTCGAGCCCGCTTTCGAAAAACCGGAACTGGCGCCGAACCACTGCCTGCGCGACCTGCAACATGGTTCTGGCCCGCCGGTCGAGCGCCCGCACCACGAAGCTGGCCCGCGCGCGGTTTTCGGCGATATATTCCCGCTCCGCCGCGCTCCCCAGCGCAAGGTCATAGGTTTCATCCAGCAATACGCGCGGTATCGCCTCGGGGTTCAGGCTGATCTGCCACTCCCCGCCATCGTCGCGTTCAACCAGAATTTCCGGTATCGCCATTTGCACCGGCATGGCATCAAACCCTTCGGCAGGGCGCGGGTTTGTGCTGTGCAGCACCGCAACCGCTGCTTCCAGTTGCGCCAGAGAAACTTTCATCCGGCGCGCGAGCGAGGGGTAATTTCCGTGCGCCAGAAGATCGAGATTGTCCAGCAGCGCCTCTACCACCGGATCCATACGGCCGGCCTCGATAATCTGCAGGGCCAGACACTCGCGCAGATCCCGCGCCCCGATCCCCGTCGGTTCGCAAGCCTGCAATATGTGTACGGCCTGCTCCAGCACCGGCGGTTCGACTTTCAGGCGCGCCTGCAATTCCGCATAAGACACACGCAAGAACCCGTGCTCGTCCAGTTCGTCCACCAGCGCGCAGGCGATTTTTGCCAGCGCGGCATCCTTTTCCGACATGAGGATCTGGCCGCGCAGCCGTTCGCGCAGGCTTGCTTCCGACGCGATATTGTCGAGCCCGTCGGACAAACCGTCATGGGCGCCAACTATCGCCGGAGCAGGGCGCCGGTCCGGTTCGGCAAACGCCAGCAGCGGGTTTTTCCCGACTTCCTCTTCCAGCAGCGCGGTCAGTTCGGCGCTGCCCATCTGCAGCATCCCGATTGCCTGACGCAATTGCGGCGTCATTGTCAGCTGCTGGCGTTGCCGCAGCTCCAGCTTCGGGTTCATGGCCATCCGGTGCGATTGCCCCTCAACGGTTCAGGTGACGGCGTTCAATACTGGAACTGCTCGCCCAGATAGACCCGCCGGACGTTGGAATCCTGCACCACCTCGGCCGGTGTCCCGCTTTTCAGAACCTTGCCGTCGTGCAGGATATAGGCCCGATCGACAATATCGAGCGTTTCGCGCACGTTGTGGTCGGTGATCAGCACCCCGATGCCGCGATCCTTCAGGTGCGCCACCAGATCACGGATCTCGCCAACGGCAATCGGATCCACCCCGGCAAAGGGCTCGTCCAGCAGCACGTAATTCGGCTGGCCCGCCAGACAGCGGGAAATCTCCACCCGCCGCCGTTCCCCGCCCGAAAGCGAAATCGCGGGCGCACGGCGCAGATGGGTGATGGAAAACTCGCCCATCAATTCTTCCAGCACCTGCTCGCGTTTGTGCTTGTCCTTGAAATGCAGCTCCAGCACGGCACGGATATTGTCCTGCACCGACAGCCCGCGGAAAATACTGGCCTCCTGCGGCAGATAGCCGATTCCCAGCTTGGCGCGACGATACATCGGCAGGTTGGTGGCATCGATCCCGTCGATAATCACTTGCCCGGAATCCGGCATCACCAGCCCCGCAACGGCATAGAAACAGGTGGTTTTTCCCGCCCCGTTCGGCCCGAGCAACGCGACAACCTCGCCCCGGTGCAGCTCCATCGACATATCGCGCAACACCGGCCGCTTGCCATAGCTCTTGCCCATATGCGAGACGATCAGCCCCGCCGAGCCCTCGCGGACTTCCAGATTTGGCGCTTCACTCAATTTTCTGTTCCTGTTTGCAGGATGGTCTGCACACGGCCTTCGATCGCCGCGGTTCCGGCGTTCAGGTCCACCCGCATTTTCTGTCCCGACAGCGCGTTGCCGCCCTGGGTCAAAATCACATTTCCGGTCATGATCAGCTCTTCGGCATCCATATCCAGCTCGGCATAGTCCGCTTCGGCCGCTTCGCTACCGTTGGTAAAGGTCACGTTTCCAAACGCGACAAGGCTCGAAATCGCGCCGGTCGCGCCAGCGCTGGCGTCCTTGTAAACGACCTCCACCTTGTCGGCCGTCAGGCGCATATCCTCGATCCCGACGACAACGTTACCGGAAAAAACCGCCTTGCCGGTGGCCTGATCGATGCCGAGCCTGTCAGCCGTGACCGAAACAGTTGTGTTTTCGGACGACGAAAGTCCGATAAACGGCACTTGCGCCCCCTGACCCAGCGCGGCGGTCATCGGAAGCGCGGCCAGTGCCGCCAGTGTCAGGCCAAAAAGAAACGGTTTGTTCATTCGGTGGGTGCCTTGTCTTCAGGTGCGTTTTGCAAAGTAAACGTGAGTGTAACGCCATTTTCAAACCAAATCATCCGGTTTTCTTCCTCGCCGGTACGAACGGTGGTAATCCGCAGGTTTCCCGCCTCGATGGTCCCCATCGGACTGGTGGCGCGGATCGGCCCGTCGCTGGTCAGGCTGCCGGCATCAAGGTCGGCAAATATCTTGACGGACCGCGCCCGCAACCCGTTCGAGAACGTCAGATCGGTCCCGCCCAACAGCTTGATACTGCGCGTCTGCAGGTCGATTTCGGCATCCTTCGCCGCAATTTCGATCTTCAAGCCGTCAAACAACCGGATTTCCCCCGACAGGCCGGAAGCCAGCAATTTCGTTGGTGCAGGCGCATCCGGCAGCAGCAGTTCGGCGGAAAAATTGTAAATATCCCCGCGCGCGTTACTGCCGGAAAACCGCGGTTTTGTCACCCGCATCCCGGACTCCAGCGCCACAAAATCCGCCTTGGAGAATTCCAGCCCCCCCTCCAGCGTCCGCTCTTTGGTAAACAGGAAAACGGTCGCCAGCAGGCCAATCGCGATCAGCGGCAGGATGATCTTCAGAAAATAGACAAATCTGGTGTAATGGGGCCGGTGTTTCGCCATGATCAGGCAACTCCCGCCCGCAAGCAGTCATGCAGATGCAGCACGCCGACCACTTGCGCGCCCCTGTCCGCCGTCACAAAAAGGCCGGTGATCTTGCAGGTGTTCATCAACGCCAGCGCCTCGCTCGCCAGTGCCGCGCCGGAAATCGTAAGGGGATCCGGTGTCATCACCTCGCCGGCCGATCGGTCCAGCAGGTCTGGCATATTCCGTCTCAGGTCACCGTCCGTAATCACGCCTTGCAACTGTCCGTCCGCCGCGCACACACCGGCAATCCCGAACCCCTTTTGCGTCATTTCCAGCAGCGTATCACCCATCGGGGTTTCGCCATCCACCAGCGGAATATCCGGCGCACAGTGCATCAGGTCCGCGACCCGCAACAGCTTCGCCGCCAGATGTCCGCGCGGATGCAGCGCGCGAAAATCCTCGCGGCCAAAGGTCCGGTGCTCCATCATGCTGATCGCCAGCGCATCACCGAGCGCAAGGCTCATCGTGGTGGAGGTGGTCGGGGCCATTCCGACGGCGCAAGCCTCCGGCATATCCGGCAACACCAGCGCGATATCGGAGGTCCGCAACAGGGTGCTTCCGGCATGTTTTGCCACACCGATCACCGGAATCGAAAACCGTCGTGCATGGGTCAGAATATCCGCCAGCTCCGGCGTCTCGCCCGAGTTCGAAAACACCAGCACCACATCGTCCGGCGTTATCATTCCCAGGTCACCATGGCTGGCCTCGGCCGGATGCACAAACTGCGCCGGTGCGCCGGTGGAGGCAAAAGTCGCCGCCACCTTGCGTGCGATATGCCCCGATTTCCCCATCCCGCACACGATGATCCGCCCCTTGGCCGACAGCAGCATTTCCACTGCCTGCACAAAGGTGTCATCCAGCCTGTCGGCCAATGCCGCCAGTGCGGCGCTTTCCAGCGACAGCACCTTGCGACCGGACTCGATCAGCCTGTTTCGGGTGGAGACAGCAACCATGCTTCGCGCCACCTAATGAGAGAAAATATCGGTTTCCGGCCAGCCGGCCAGATCAAGCTCGGCGCGATGCGGCAGAAAATCGAAGCACGCCTGCGCCAGCTCCGTGCGCCCCTCGCGCGCCAGCCGCTCGTTCAGAATCTCCATCAGCCGGTGCAGATACAAAACATCCGAGGCGGCATAGTCGATCTGCGCCTGTGTCAGAACCGGCGCGCCCCAATCGGAAGATTGCTGCTGCTTGGAAATATCGACCTTCAGCAACTCCTGCAGCAGGTTTTTCAGCCCGTGCCGGTCGGTATAGGTGCGCACCAGTTTCGACGCGATCTTGGTGCAATAGACCGGCGCGGTCAGCACGCCGAAACGGTTCAGCATCACGGCAATGTCGAAACGCCCGAAATGGAACAGCTTCAACACCTCCGGATCGGCCAGCATCCGGCACAGGTTCGGCGCCGCGGTCTGGTCCTGCGAAATCTGCACCAGATGCGCATTGCCGTCGCCCGACGAAAGCTGCACCACGCACAGCCGGTCCCGATACGGCAGAAGCCCCATGGTCTCGGAGTCAATCGCGACAACCGGACCAAGGTCCAGATCATCGGGTAAATCGTTCTGATAAAGGTAATTCGTCATTCGGGACTCCACCCAGTATGCATGCCGGTTTCGGCTGTTGTTAACGGGTTTTAACCGCCCTGTCGATGTAGCGCAAACAGAAGCAGTCAAACCCCGCCGATCCATCCCCGCATCGGCCGTGATAGCCAAAACCCGCCCCACCCGACACCTGCCGCCAGTTTCCTGTTTCATTTTCCGCCGGCACAGGGCATGATTCACGCCGGTTGTCCCGACAGATTTTTTTCGAGAGCACATATCAGAATGCACCGCCTGTATCACCTGCCACTATCACCCTTTTGCCGCAAGATCCGGCTGGTTCTGGCCGAAAAGAAAATCGACGTGGAACTGGTCGAGGAACACCCGTGGGAGCGCCGTCTCGACTACCTGCGCCAGAACCCGTCCGGCAAGGTGCCGATGTTGAAAATGGACGGTCTGGTGCTGGCCGAATCCTCGGCGATTTTCGAATACATCGAGGAAACCAATCCGCAACCGCCGCTCCTGCCCGAAGACGCGGCAGGACGCGCCGAGGCCCGTCGTCTTGCCGCATGGTTCGACGACAAATTCCATCACGAGGTCACCGCGAACCTGCTGTATGAGCGCGTAAACAAAAAGCTGATGAAATCCGGCTATCCCGAAAGCGCGCGGATCAAGGCCGGCACCAAGAACATCAAATACCACCTCGATTACATGGGCTGGCTGCTCGAACAGCGCCGCTGGCTGGCGGGCGAGCGCATGACGATTGCCGATTTCTCGGCGGCCGCACAGCTGAGCTGCCTCGACTACATCGGCGATGTCGACTGGTCCCGAAACCAGGCCGTGCGCGACTGGTATGCCAAGATCAAATCCCGCCCCGCTTTCCGCCCCGTTCTGGCCGACCACGTGCCGGGCTTCACCCCGCCCGAGCATTACGCCGACCTCGATTTCTGATGCCTGCGGCCGCAACAGACGGCCTGTTGCAGGCATTGCACGACAAGGCGAAAGCCGAAGGCTTTGCCGCCCTCGGTATCTGCGCCCCCGACAGCATCCCGCAGGCGGTGGATCGCCTGAAAGCCTATGTAGACAAGGGCTACCACGGCCAGATGGGCTGGATGGAGGAACGCCAGAACTGGCGCGGCAACCCCGCTGCCCTCTGGCCCGAGGCCCGCTCCGTCATCATGCTGGCCGACAACTACGGCCCTTCCGGTGATCCCCTGAAACTCCTGAATATGAAAGATCGCGGTAATATCTCGGTCTATGCCCGCAACAAGGATTACCACGATCCGGTCAAGAAACGCATCAAGCGCATCGGCCGCTGGCTGCTGGAACAGGCCGGCGGAGAGATCAAGGTTTTCGTCGATACCGCCCCCGTCATGGAAAAACCGCTGGGGCAGGCGGCAGGCCTTGGCTGGCAGGGCAAACACACCAATCTGGTCAGCCGCGAACTGGGCAGCTGGTTCTTTCTTTCCGCGATCTTCACCACGCTGGATTTGCCTAAATCGGAACCGGAGGTCGACCATTGCGGCTCCTGCCAAAACTGCCTCGACATCTGCCCGACAGAGGCTTTCGTCGGCCCTTACAAACTCGACGCGCGCAAGTGCATTTCCTACCTGACCATCGAGCACAAGGGACCGGTTGACGAGGCCCTGCGCCCGAAACTCGGCAACCGTATCTACGGCTGCGATGACTGCCTTGCCGTCTGCCCGTGGAACAAATTCGCGCAAGTCTCGAAGGACGCCAACTACTGGGCGCGGATCGAACTGCAATGCCCGAAACTGGAACACCTCGTAGCACTCGACGACGCCGGCTTTCGCGAGGTTTTCCGCGGCTCCCCGATCAAACGGGTAGGGCGCGACCGTTTCGTGCGCAATGTTCTCTACGCGATTGGCAACTCCGGCGAGGGCTATCTCCGCCGCTCGGTTCGGCCGCTGCTGAACGACCCCGACCCCGTGGTGCGCGACGCCGCCGAATGGGCCATGGCGCGCCTCCCCTGAATCAAAAAACCCGGCACAAGGCCGGGTTTTTCTATTTGTCAGTTACAAAAGCCTAGTGCAGTTTCGCACCGACCTCCTTGATAGCATCGTCGATCAACGTGCCGGCTTCCTTGGCGCTCATCTTCGCGGCGATCACGTCCTTGGCAGCGGCGACAGAAATCGCAACGGCCTTGTCCTTGATCTCGCGAACCGTGGCTTCCTCGGCAGATTTGATCTGCTCCTCGGCGGCCGCAATGCGACGCACGATGGAGGCTTCCAGATCGGCCTTGGCTGCTTCGGCGGCGATTTCCGCCTCGGTCTTGGCATGTTTGATGATGCCTTCGACCTGACCGGCGACCTCTTTGTGCTTGCGCTCGAAAGAGGCGAGGATCGTCTGCGCTTCCTCGCGCAGGGCGCGGGCTTCGTCAATCTCGGCCTTGATACCTTCGGCACGCTCGTCAAGCATCTTGGTGACGATCTTCGGCACACCGAAATAGATAACAATGGCGACAAACACGATAAACGCGATCATCACGACCGAGTAGGTGTTGTCCATGCTGTACCAGGGCGGCTCGGCCTCGTACTCGTGCTCTGCCGCAAAGGCAGGCGTTGCCATCAGGGCCGTTGCCGCCAGCAGGGAAATACGTTTCATCATCGTCTTACCCTTTCAGTCGCGCAGCAATCGCTGCCTTGAGAGCGTCGGCATCGGAAACCGACGGCATGATCGTGGAAACCACGTCGGCAGCGACATCATTTGCCACTTCCTCGATGCTTTTAAGGGCATTCACGCGAATTTCCTTGATACGGCCTTCGGACTCGGCGGATTTCGCCGCGATCTCGGCTTCGGCTTTGGCAATGGCTGCCTCCACGTCTTTCTTGATCGCATCCTTTGCCTCTTCGGCAATACGATGCGCCTCGGCACGGGCTTCGGCAAGAGCGGTGTTATAGGCCGCTTCGGCCTCTTCCGCTTTCTGTTTCAGCTCGGCCGCCTGATCGATGTCACTGGCGATTGCATTGTGACGATCCTCGAGAACACCACCGATCCGCGGCAGGAAAATGCGGGCGATGATGAAATAGAGGATAGTAAACGTCACAACCAGCCAGAAGATCTGGTTGGGGAACGTCGTAAAATCCAGCTGTGGCATGCCAGGCGCCTCTTTGACGACCTCGGCGACTGCTTCTGTATCAGATGCCATGCATCCCTCCGTCAGCTTGCAGGGGCAAAACCCGCCCCCTTAACTATATGGCGACCCTAAACGGGTCGCCCGAGTTTATCCAGCTTCGACGGCTTACTGTGCGTACATCAGCAGAAGCGCAACGAGGAACGAGAAGATCCCCAGGGCTTCGGCGAAAGCGATACCGATGAACATGGTTGCGGTCTGGCCGCCGGCTGCTGCCGGGTTGCGCAGGGCGCCGGAGAGGTAGTTACCTACAACGTGGCCCACGCCGATAGCAGCGCCGCCCATACCAGTGCAGGCAAGGCCCGCACCGATGAGTGCGCCCATTTTAACCAGATCGCCCGAGATTACTGCATCTTCCATTTGATTGCTCCTTTGAGATTTGGAATGACTGGAATTTGGTTCGAACCTAGTGCCCCGGATGCAACGCATCGTTGAGGTAAACACAGGTCAGAATAGTGAAAACGTAAGCCTGGATGAACACCACGAGGGTCTCCAGACCGTAAACAGCGGTGATGGCGAGGATCGGTGCAACCGCCCCGAGACCCATCGCACCGGCAAAGCCCGCGAAAACCTTGATAACCGCGTGGCCTGCCATCATGTTACCGGCAAGACGAATAGAGTGGCTGACCGGGCGCACGAAATAGGAAATGATCTCGATAATCGCGAGGATCGGGCGCAGGGCCAGCGGTGCCTCGGAAATCCAGAACAGCTTCAGGAATTTCACCCCGTTGCGTGCAATCCCGAGGATTGTCACCCCGATGAATACCGCCATTGCCAGCACGCCGGTAACCGCGATCTGTCCGGTAACCGTATAGGAGTAGGGCCAGAGGCTCAGCACGTTGGTGAACAGGATGAATGTGAACAGTGTCATAATGATGGGGAAATACTTCAGGCCGTCTTTGCCGGCGATTTCCTCGATCATCGAATGGGTGAAGCCATAGAACATCTCGGCGATCGACTGGGTCCGGTTCGGCACCATGGCCCGCCGGCGCGTCCCGACGATCAGCAGCAGCACGACGGCCAGAATGGCAATCCCCATCCACAGGGCCGTATTCGTCGGCGTATACCATGCAATGGTGTCGCCCCCGAACAACGGGTGAATCTCGAATTGCTTCATCGGGTGAATGTTAAACCCGCTTGCTTCTTCAACTATCGAAGTTTCGTCTGCAGCCACGATCAGCCCTCAATCTTTGTGCCCTGACGGGCCGTTACATTCCCTGCCTCGCTGTCACCAGCATCGGCCTTTTGTTCCTGAAGCTCGGTGGCGGTCCGCATCATGACGCGAATACCGGCTCCGAAGCCCAGCAATGAAAACAGTATCAGGAAGATCGGGAGTGTCCCGAACAGGCTGTCCAGCCCGAACCCGATACCCATGCCCATGACCATGCCGACCACAAGCTCGATAACCATACGCCAGGCCTGACTGGCCTTTTCGTATTTACTCTGCTTCCGCGGCTTGGGATCCTGCGTTTTGCGCGCGGCCTGTATCTTGGCCTCCAGCGCTTTCAGTGCCTCGGGATCGGGGGTATCGGCCATGCAACACACTCCTTTTCCGTCCGGTAACTCGCAGATTCCCTTGCGGGCAGGTTTGGCGGCACACTATGTGCAGGAAACGGGTGTGTCAAGAAAGGTTTTTCGCCAGAAATTCTTATTTAACATACTGAAAATAAACAGTAAAAATCGACAGGCCTAAACTGGCGCGGTTTGTCGCGGGGCGGCATTCCGAAATTTAAAATCAACCATCCGGTTGACCTTGAAGGCGCACCGATTATAGTCAATCGGATGGTTGAGGATCAGGATTCCCGGCTCGACGCCCTGTTTGCCGCCCTTTCGGACCGGACAAGGCGCGCCATCCTGCTGGCGCTGCTGGAGGGTGACGCCACCGTCAAGACCCTCGCGGAACCTTTCGACATGTCCATGGCCGCCGTATCCAAACACATCCAGATTCTCGGCAAGGCCGGCCTCGTCACCCAGCTCAAGACCGGACGCGAGAAATGGTGCCGTCTGGAACACGACGCCTTCAAACCCGCCGCCCTGTGGATCGAGTCCTACGGGCAGTTCCTCGATGACAGCTTCGAGACGCTCGAAAAGGCGCTGGCCCTGCAAGCCGAGGAAGGCTACCTCGACCTGCCGGAGCTGGACGAAGACTAGGGTCAGGACCTATTAATCCACTTGCGCATTTTGGGTTGTTCTGAATCAATGCTCTCCAGCATCAGGAGGGCAGCATGTCGGATCAATTTTGGCTCAGCGAAGAACAGTTGGCTCGGATCGAGCCTTATTTTCCCTTGTCGCACGGGGTGCCCCGGGTGGATGACCGCAAGGTGATCAGCGGTATCATCCATGTGATCAGGAATGGCCTGCGCTGGCGGGATGCGCCGGAGGTCTACGGGCCGCATAAAACCTTGTATAACAGGTTCATAC
>WFTU01000325.1 GCA_015485375.1 Paracoccaceae bacterium
ATGCACGAGGGCGTCTCCGCCACCATGACCGCCGCGCGGCTGGTGGAATGGCTGCGCCAGCGCTTCGAGGAGGAAAAGGCAAAAACCCCCGATCCGGTTGACGCGATTTTCGAGCCGCCCTTCACCACCTTCCACGTCGGCATACTCAAGGGCGGCACCGCGTCCAACATCACGGCCAAGGACGCGTTTTTCACCGTCGATATCCGCTGCCCGCCCTCGCAGAACCCGCAGGAATGGGAGGACAAGTTCACCGAATACGCTGGCGGGGTAGAGGCCGAAATACAGGCGATCCGCCCCGAGGCCGCCATCCGCGTCGTCCCGCGAAGCATCAATCCGCCGCTCAAACCCGAAAGTGACGGTGCGGCAGAGGTATTCGCCCGCCAGATTACCGGTGACAACGCCACACATGTGGTGTCTTATGGCACCGAGGCAGGCCAGTTCCAGCGCGAGGGCTACTCGGTCGTGGTATGCGGCCCGGGCGACATCGCACAGGCGCACCAGCCGAACGAATTCATCGAGGTCAGCCAGTTAGGCGCCGGCACGACCTTCATACGCAACGTGATCGAGAAACTTTCGTAGGGGAAGAACCATGCCAGTCATCAACCGATTTGCCGACCTTCAATCCGACATCACCGCATGGCGGCGCGACCTGCACGAACACCCCGAACTGCTGTTCGACACCCACCGCACCGCCAAAATCGTCGCCGACAAGCTGCGCGAATTCGGCTGTGACGAGGTGGTCGAGGGCATCGGACGCACCGGCGTGGTCGGCGTGATCCACGGCAAGACCAACAAAAGCGGCAAGGTCATCGGCTTGCGCGCCGATATGGATGCCCTGCCAATCCATGAAACTACCGGCAAGGAGTACGCCTCCAAAACCGAAGGCTCGATGCACGCCTGCGGCCATGACGGCCACACCGCGATGCTGCTCGGCGCCGCCACCTATCTGGCCGAGACCCGCAATTTCGACGGCACCGTCGTCGTGATCTTCCAGCCCGCCGAAGAGGGCGGCGGCGGCGGTCGCGAGATGGTCGAGGACGGCATGATGGACCGTTTCAACATTCAGGAAGTCTATGGCATGCACAATATGCCGACCCTTCCCGTCGGCATGTTCGCCCTGCGTCCCGGCCCGCTGATGGCGGCCGCCGACCAGTTTACCATTCAGGTGGAGGGCAAGGGCGGCCACGCCGCCATGCCGCACACCACCATCGACACCACGCTGGTCGCCAGCCAGATCGTCGTGGCGCTGCAATCCATCGTCTCGCGCAACGCCGACCCGCTGGCCAGCGTCGTGATCTCCGTCACCAGTTTCGAGACCGAGAGCAAGGCCTTCAACGTCATCCCGCAGCGGGTCGAGTTGCGCGGCACCTGCCGCACGCTCACCCCCGAAACCCGCGACATGGCCGAGGCCGCCATTGCCCGCGTTGCCGAAAACACCGCCGCCGCTTTTGGTGCAACCGCGAAACTCGACTACGAGCGCGGCTATCCGGTGACCCTGAACCACGAGGACCAGACCGCTTTTGCCACCGAAATCGCCCGCGAAATCTCCGGCACCGAGGCCGTTATCGACAATGTCGATCCGGTGATGGGCGGCGAGGATTTCTCCTATATGCTGGAGGCCCGCCCCGGCGCTTTCATCTTCGTCGGCAACGGCGATTCCGCCATGCTGCACCACCCCGATTACGACTTCAACGACGAGGTCATCCCCGTCGGCTGTTCCTACTGGGCGAAACTCGTCGAAACGGCGATGCCGGCCTGATGGAACGCCCCGCCTACACAGGCCCCGACCTTTGCGCGCTGGAGGCGCACGAGGTCGTCGGCCTGTTGCATCGGGGCGAGGTTTCACCGGCGGAACTGCTGGACGTCAGCCTCGCGCGCATCAAACAGGTGGAACCGGCGGTCAACGCCATGCCGACAATTTGCGGTGTGCGCGCACAGGCGGCGATTGCAAGCGTTTCCGACCGCTCCATGCTCGCCGGCCTGCCCATCGGCATCAAGGATCTGATGGCCGTCGGCGGGGTGCGCACCACCTACGGCACGCTGGGGCTGCGCGACAACATCCCCGCACGCTCCGAACCGCTGGTCGAGCAACTCGAAGCCAACGGCGCGCTGGTGGTCGGCAAGACCAACACGCCGGAACTCGGGGCAGGGGCCAACACCTTCAACGACGTTTTCGGCCCGACCCGCAACCCGTGGAACCCGTCGCGCAACGCCGGCGGCTCCTCGGGCGGGGCGGCGGTGTCTCTGGCCACGGGCGAGGTCTGGCTAAGCCACGGTTCCGACTACGGCGGCAGTTTGCGCGTGCCCGCCGCCTACAACAGCATCGTCGGCCTGCGCCCCAGCCCCGGCCGCGCGGGCGGCGGCGGTGTTCTAACCGCCTGGAATACCGAGGGCGTGCAAGGCCCGATGGCGCGCTCCGTCACCGATTGCGCGTTGTTTCTGGATGCGATGTGCGGCTTTGATCCGCGCTCGCCGATCTCCATCGAAAAACCGGAAATCCCCTTCATCCGCGCCGCCGGCAGCCCCGTCGAGCACCCCCGCATCGCCTTTTCCCCCGATATGGGCGGCCACGGCAAGGTCACCCCCGAGGTCGCCGCGCTGCTGGCAAACGCCCTGCAACAGGTCGAACGCGCGGGCGGTGTGGTGGAAGAGGTGCCGCTGCAGACCGCGCATCTGAACGCCACTTTCCGCACCCTGCGCGCGCTGGGGTTTCTGGCGCAATACAGCCGCATGCCCGACAAGGTACGCCGCCACCTGAAACCGACGATTATGCAAAACGTCGCCGAAGGACGGGCGCTGACCGTCGAGCAGATCGCCGATGCCCAGATAAACCGTTCCGTATTGTTCAACCATATCAGCGGTATACTCGACAGGTTTGATGTAATCGCCACGCCGGTTGTCGGCCTGCCCACCGGCCCGCTGGAAATCGAATACCCGACCGAAATCAACGGCGAGCCGCTGGGCGATTACATCGACTGGCTGCGCTTTTCCAACCTTGCCACCGTCACCGGCCTGCCCGCCATGTCGCTGCCAGCCGGTTTCATGCCCGACGGCACCCCGA
>WFTU01000326.1 GCA_015485375.1 Paracoccaceae bacterium
CTGTCAGTGCGCATGTCGTATTCCTGGTCCGGGTTCATCAGCAGGACGTAGTGGTTTCCGGATCCGACCTTGACCGGGCGGATCTGCACGGCGTCCTTGTTGCGCGCATTCATCATCTTGGCCTGGTTGACCACACGCTCGACCAGACCTGCGGTCATCTTGTCGGTGGAGGTGACGGAACTTTTCGAGACCGCCGATCCGCCATAGATCATGTGGCTGGCGTCCGGCGCCTGAATCGGGTTGCCCGCATACGCGCCCGAAACCTTGGAGTCCTCGTTGATGCCGAGAGCGCCGGAAAGATAGACGAACTTGATTTCGTCGAGCCATTCGGCGGCATACTCGGCGGCACGGCTCTTGGCGACGCGGCGCAGGTCGTGAAGGGTGCGCTTGCGCGTCATGCGGCCACCGCCGGAGACCGGCTTGCGCATCTGGTCGATGATCACTTCGTCGGTGTAGAAGGTGAGGCTTTCCTCTTTCCCTTCCACCCGGTTGTCGCCGAACACCGGGTCTTCGCGCAGACGCATCGACAGGTCGAAGCTGACGCGATCACCGGCGTCGGTGTTCAGTTCGACCTTCTCGTGGATGATGGAATTTTCGCTGCGCCCGGTGAAGCGCTTGAAATATTCCTGCTTGGCCATATCGACGGCCAGAGCGGTAGCCCAGCGCTTGACGGCTTTCGGGTCGTTGACGCCCACAACAGTTTGCATGATGAACTCCAATGCGTTTTTCGTTTCGCATCGAGCACATCCTGTGCAACGGCTATGGCTTCCCTAGCACATCTTGGGGGTTGTGGACAATATTCTTTCGATCATGCCCCGTCTCATGGGTGATTGGCGTTGAAATCGGAGCCTCCACGGTCAGCCTGATCTGCCCTGCGGACCTTTGGGAGTAGTGAATGATCACCTCCCCGATCCGCAGGGCGCCTTTTTCCCGCAACCGCGTGACAAATTTGGTTTTTCTGTCTTCCACTTGATCCTGCCTCGCGGTTTCTTGCGAACCGTCCTCGTCAGCCTCTGGCGAGATACGCCTCCATTTGCTCTTCGGACAGGCGCGCAAGGGCGTCCTCAGCGGCGTAGGGGTTCGGCGAGTCCACGATCCGGTCAAGGGTAGCGAATTGTCCATCCTCGCCCGCGGAAATGTCAGTCGCCGGAATGGCCGCGATCGTCGGCGGCAATTCGGGGTCGCCGCTTTTCACCTCGACCTTTTTTCCGTCGGGTTGCTTTGCCGATGGTGCCGGCGCGTCGGGCAACGGCGTGCCTGCGGCGGCGGCGGCCTGTGCGTAGTTCTGGAAGGCGAGTTCGATCTGCGCATCGGCGTCCATGTTCGGAAAGGAACTGGTTACGAATTTCAGAGCCGCGTCGAAACCGGGGAGGTGTTCGTCCGATTTGAGGCTCGGGTGTGCCTCCATGAAAGCCTCGGTCTTGGAATACCAGGCTCGGAGATCTTGCTCATGCCGTTCCTGGTGTTGCCGTTCGATGGCTTCGGCCGCCTTGATCGCTGCGTCGTGTTCGGCGCGCTGCGCGGCGATCTGCGTCAGCTGGTCGGCGTATTCATCTTCGTCGATGTCGCCGTCTTTGAACATCTCCTTGATCTCGTCGATCTTGCCGTCGATTTCTTCGAGTGCGGCCTTCGCCTCGGAAGTGTCCGGGATGGGCGGCAATTCCACGATGGTCTGCGGTTCCTGGTCGTCCGGGACCGTCTGGGTGGTATCGTCCGGTGCGGATTCTGCCTCGGCGGCGGGCTGCTGGGCCTCGGCGGGCGCATCGGCTTCGGCAGCCGCATCTTCTTCCTGCATCGCGCGGATTTCGGCAATTTCGGCGTCGGACAAGACGGACAGATCGTCCTCGGTGAAGATTTCGGGCAGTCCGTCCTCGGCCATCTTCGGCCCGTCGTCTTCCTTGGCGGCATCGGGGGCCTTTGCGGTGGCTTCTGCGGTCTGGTCTTGCTGGTCACTCATGGTTCAACTCCTTTGTGGTGACAGTCGGCTCAGGCTTGGGAGCCATCGGCCATTTCAGGTTGGGGGGCGGGCAATGCGGGTGCGTCGTCTTGCGGAGCTTGAGGTTGCGCGCTCATGTCCTGTGGCGGCATTGCGGCAGAGGCAGCGCGCTGCTCGGCTTCCTTGATCAGCGCGCCCGCGACCACGGCGGCACCGCGCTGCCCAAGCACCTGCACAGCCCCGTCGATTGCGGATTTCAGGACTTCCATCTGGTCGGCGGTGATGCTGGCTTCGGTTCTGATCGCCTCTGCCGCCACCTTGCGCGCCTTTGCAAGAGCCTCTTGGGCCTTGCCCTCTGTCTCGGCGATCTTGGCGTCCTCAAGCCGCTTCTGCTGCG